>CAYNVK010000189.1:0-6516 GCA_964400395.1 uncultured Lentimicrobiaceae bacterium
TATTGATAAAAAACATAAAATACATCTTGAAATGGAGATTAATAATTTCTGATATTCAGATTTTATAATAACAGAATGCACTTGAAATGTATAGTTTTAAATAAGTGTAATAAAATAAAAATGTAGATAAAAATAAACAGGAAATAGCTATTAAAAAGTGCTGAAACGGCATGTGGCCGCCCGGGAATTTGTAGTTTTTTGTAATGTGCTGGAAGTCAAATATTTTTAAGAATATGAAAAATAATTGCATGTTTTGGTTTCAGTGAAAAAATCAGGCGGTTTCCATCGCACAAAATAGCTGAAAGAAAATGGCTGAAATCTCAGTGTTTAAAGGTTTTTTGGCTATTACTTTTTGCCCCGAAAGCAATGAATAAGTACAATCAGTTCCCTCTTTTTTTGAAATTGACAGCCTGGTGAATATGGGGAGATATTCATCAAAGCAGGCGCAATGCTTTTAATGTTATCATAAAGTGTTGAAAAATAAGATTTTAAAAATGTTTATGGATCGTGATTGAAGAAAGATCAAAGCATGAAAAAAATTATGACTGACCAAATGGAGGCTGGCGGCAAAAATAAAAATCAGGAATTTAATTTCGTGGAATCAGGAATAGCTATTCCTGTTTCTCCATCTTGCCAACATCATTTTACCCATATACCGGATTCGAAAATTACCCCGGAGTTGCAGATGCTGTTTTCAGTGTTTTGTCAATCCGGGTATTTTATTGCAACATCAGAGGCAATTATTCGCTATCAAAATTCATCCAAACTGCAACCTGGCTTTCAACGGTTTCTTTCATCGAAAACGCGATTTGGTTTTCGGAACAACAGGAGTAAATCCGCAGACTTATTTCAACACATTTAACCAGGCGCAGCATTGAAAAATTCAGTACAGTTCAGAGTTAGTCTTGTTACAGCGGTTTTAATCCTGCTGCTAACATCCTGGAATGTTGCCCTGGGAGCAACACGGGTTGCCAGTGTTAGTGGAAACTGGAACGATCCTGCTACCTGGGGCGGACAGCCTGTACCTACTGCCACTGACGATATAATCATCAATTCGGGAATTACCGTTAGCATGAACGTGAATGGTTCGTGCCTTACCATTGCGGATATGGATGGTATACTGGCTGATGGCGGCGGAATGCTTACCATTGCCGGCAATGCCGGTGTAGCTATAACTGGTATTACCGGGAATGCCGCTATTATGTGTGCTGTCGAAATGCCGGGTGTTTCGGATGTTAACGTGAGTGGAAGTTTAACCATTTCGGGATCTATCAGCGGGATAGCAGGATCATTAACCAAATCAGGAGCCGGTAAATTAACCCTGACCAGTTCTAATACCTATACAGGAACCACCACTATTGCGGGTGGGATTGTGAATATACAGAACAGTTCGGCCTTTGGCGGATTTTTTGGAGGCGCTGTAAGCGTTTCGGCCGGTGCCACCCTGGAGTTAGAGAGTGGCATGCTTATAGTATTTAATCCTTTAAGCCTGTCGGGCGAAGGAAATACACCTGGTTATGGCGCGTTGCGCGATGTAAGCGGCAGCAATATGTGGGTCGGGCCAATTACGATTGATGCCCCGGTAACAAGCGTTAACAGTGCCGGTGGCGGATTAATCCTGAATTCGATTGATCTGAAAGGCAACCAACTCAATTTACTGGGAGCGGCTCCCGATGCCATGATAGCTGGCGTAATTTCGTCGTCGGTGGCAGGGGGCAGCCTGGTGAAAGAAGATACCGGGGCATGGATATTATCAGGTTACAACACGTTTTCAGGAGGTGTTTCGCTT
The DNA here is from genome assembly GCA_964400395.1 of uncultured Lentimicrobiaceae bacterium. Classification (GTDB taxonomy): domain Bacteria; phylum Bacteroidota; class Bacteroidia; order Bacteroidales; family UBA4417; genus UBA4417. The sequence goes on from CAYNVK010000189.1 coordinate 1,790, forward strand.
CACGAAGGAACACTGAACATCAATAATCCGTATGCGCTGGGTGATGTTGCCGGAACATTTACCATAGGAGGAGCCGGCCATTCCGTTACTATTGATAACACTTCAGGCTCGGCCATCATGTTGCAGGATTACCCGCAAGTATGGAAAAACGATTTTGTTTTTACCGGTTCCTCGAACCTGAACCTGGGTAACGGTAACATTGTATTGAGCGATGATATTTTAATTACCACCTCAGGCGGGATACTCACCGCAGGAGGAAATATAAACTCTACTTTCGACCTGAGTAAAGGTGGGCCGGGGATATTCAAATTCGATAATCAGGATATAAAATTACACTCGCTTTCGATCCTCGACGGCACATTTAAATCACCCTCCGCACCCGGCAGCCTGAGCTTAGCCGGTAATTTCATTAATAACGGGACCTTTATCAATAACAACGGCAATGTTATTTTCAACGGGAATACACTACAGACGATAGGGGGAAGCCAGGTAACTCAATTTAATAATTTAGATCTCAACAATGCAGCCGGTGCCGTGCTTGGCAACCATGAAAATATTGAAGGTACGTTAACTTTAACTTCGGGAAACCTGGTGCTGGGTGCTTATAATTTAACCCTTGGTGAGGCTGCTGTAGCCGGAAATCCTTCGGTAACCCACATGATTGTAGCCGATGGCACGGGAGAGTGCAGGCGGAATTTTATAGCGGACGGATCGTATGTTTTCCCGGTTGGTGATGCAAGTGGAACCGCCGAGTATACACCAGTAACGCTGACCCTTAATTCCGGAACATATAATTCGGCATGGGTTGGGGTAAGGGTTACTGACAGCCAGCATCCGGATGATGCAAGCACAACCGATTACATATCCCGGTACTGGTCAATAAGCCAGTCGGGGGTAAGTTCGTGTACTTATGATTTAACTGCATCATTTGTACCTGCAGATATTACGGGCAATGTTAACAATATGATTACCGGGCAATGGCTGGGTTCATCGCCCTGGATCCATTACAGCCCGGTGAGTGCAAACGAAATATCGGCTTCGGGTATAACTGCATTTGGCGATTTTACGGGTATAACTGCCGTTATTTTACCATTCAACGTAGTAATTACAGCCAATCCTGGTGCAAGCGTTTGCCGCACTGTTCCGGTAAGTTTAACAGCAACCCCATCGGGAAGTTCCACCTATACATACCTATGGTCACCAAACGGGGAAACCAGCCAAACAATCAATCCTTCGACGGCTGCTGCCGGATCGGTATTGTATACGGTGGCTGTTACCGATGCAATCGGGAATACTATAACCGATACCCTGACCCTGAGGGTAAACGATGAACCCACGGTAACTGCAACACCTGGTTTACAGACAATCTGTTCAGGAACAGCAACCTCGATAGCCCTTACTAGCAATATCCCCGGTACTACCTATACCTGGAGTGTGGCTCAGTTGGGTGTTACGGGGGCAACAGATGGAAGTGGTAATACGATAAGCCAGGTGCTATCGGTTACCGGCGGATCAGATGGTACGGCCACGTATACTGTAGTTCCATCAGCGAATGGCTGCACCGGGAGCTCATTAACAGTGGTAATTACAGTTAAACCTATAAATACGATAGCCTTAACCTCAGCAGCCGGCACCAATAACCAGGTTAAATGTATTAATACTTCAATTACTGCTATTACCTATGCAACTACCGGAGCAACAGGTGCTTTGTTCAGTGGATTGCCTGCCGGCATCACAGGAAACTGGGCCGGGAATGTGGCTACCATAAGTGGTATTCCAACTTCGAACGGCATTTCGAACTATACCATAACATTGACCGGGGGCTGTGGCTCAGTAACCGAAACGGGAACCATCAGTGTTCCGACAACCAACACTGTTGTTCTTTCGTCGGCTGCAGGTACCGATAATCAGAGCAGGTGCATTAATACAGCTTTAACAAACATTACATATAATACCACCAGTGCTACCGGTGCAACTTTTACAGGATTACCGGCCGGAGTTACCGGTAGCTGGGCAGCGAACAAAATCACCATCAGCGGATCACCATCTGTTTCCGGTAATTTTAATTATAACATCATCCTTACCGGAGGTTGCGGGGTAGTTTCGAAGACAGGGAATATTTCAGTAAGTCCCGAAAACACAATCACCCTTTCGTCGGCCCTGGGAACCGATAACCAGCTTAAATGCATCAATACCGCCATTACAACTATTACCTACAACACCACAGGGGCTACAGGTGCTGTTGTTACAGGATTACCTGCCGGCGTAAATGGTGTGTGGGCCGGTAATGTGGTAACTATCAGCGGTACTCCCGCAGCAGCCGGCGTTTTCACTTACACTATTACACTTACCGGTGGCTGCGGTAATATTAGCAGGAATGGAGTTATCACTGTAAATGCCAATAATACCATTGCATTATCATCAGCTGCCGGAACTGAGAACCAGTTAAAATGTACTGGTTTATCGATCGATAATATTACCTATACTACCAGCGGGGCTACGGGTGCTTTTTTCAGTGGGTTGCCTGCAGGCGTGAGCGGAAGCTGGGCAGCAAATGTGGTGACCATAAGTGGAATTCCTACAATTGCAGGAAACTACAATTATACCGTTTCGTTATCGGGAGGATGTGGTTCGGCGTCAGCCAGCGGAACCATTACAGTTGATCCGATCAATACCATCATGCTTTCGTCGGCTGTGGGTACTGACAACCAGGTGAAATGTCTTAATGTACCTGTTTCGAACATACTTTATACCACAACAGGCGCTACGGGAGCAACTTTTGCAGGCCTTCCTGCCGGGGTAAGCGGAAGCATGACCGGAAACCTTGTCACCATAAGTGGTACACCCACCGCATCGGGCATATACAATTACACGGTTACTTTAACCGGTGGTTGTGGTGTAGTGAAAAAAACGGGTGTAATTACGGTTAACCCGGATAATACAATCGTGCTTTCGTCGGCTGCCGGAACCGATAACCAGCAAAAATGTATCAATACATCAATTACCAATATTACATATGCCACCACCGGATCAACGGGTGCTACCTTCAGCGGCTTACCAGCAGGTGTATCAGGGAGCTGGTTGGGAAATACAGCAACCATTAGTGGAATACCAGCAACTGCCGGAACTTTTAATTATACGGTAACAAGTACCGGTGGATGCGGTTCGGCAAGCAGGATAGGGAGCATAAAGATTTTACCTGAAAATACGATTTCACTCAGTTCGGCGGCTGGTACCGATAACCAGGTACAATGTATCAACACAGCAATCAATAACATTACCTATAATACCACTGGTGCTACAGCTGCTTCGGTGAGTGGTTTGCCCGCCGGGGTATCCGGTAGCTGGGCCGGTAATGTATTTACGATAAGCGGAACGCCATCGGTGCCAGGCTTATTTAATTACAATATTACGCTCTCCGGAGGCTGCGGCGCTATTTCAGCATCAGGAAGTATAAAGGTTACACCCAATAACACCATTACACTGTCGTCAGCATTTGGCATTGATAACCAGGTGAAATGCGTAAATACTGCCATTGCCAACATCAGTTATACCACCACAGGAGCCACCGGGGCTACTTTCAGTGGTTTACCTGCCGGAGTAACAGGCAATTGGTTGGGCAATGTAATAACGATAAGCGGAATACCTACTATTTCGGGTGTTTATCCGTATAGTATTGCCCTTACCGGAGGTTGCGGAACTATTACCAAAACCGGAACGCTGAACATTACAGCTGATAATACACTAGCCTTAACTTCGGCAGTGGGGACCAATAACCAAGCCCGGTGTATTAATACAGCTATAACGAACATTACTTATACAACCACTGGTGCCAGTGGTGCAACTTTCGCCGGATTACCCGCAGGTGTTAACGGCAGCTGGGCCGGCAATGTAGTAACCATCAGCGGTAGCCCAACGGTTTCGGGGACATACAACTATACTGTGACTTTAACAGGAGGCTGCGGTGTTGCAACGGCAGCAGGATCTATCACCGTTACACCGAATAACACCATAATACTTGCATCGGCAGCTGGAACCGATCACCAGTCGGTTTGCGTAAATACAGCCATCACCGAAATTTCATATACAACCACAGGTGCCAGTGGTGCTTCGTTTAGTGGTTTGCCGGCAGGAGTATCGGGCTCGTGGGCCGGAAATGTGATTACTATTATCGGGATACCATCAACACCCGGGAACTACACTTATACCGTTTCGCTAACCGGAGGTTGTGGTATAGTTACAAAAACGGGAACCATTGCGGTTTCGCCCGACAACAGCATTTCCTTATCATCAGCTGCAGGCACTGATAACCAGGTAAAATGTGTAAACACATCTATTACCAATATCACCTATGTTACCAGTGGTGCTACAGGGGCTGTAGTTACCGGCTTACCTGCAGGAGTTAGCGGTAACTGGTCGGCCAATACGGTAACCATAAGCGGAACGGCTACGGTAGCAGGTACCTTTAATTATACAGTTGCCTTATCCGGCGGTTGCTCAGCGATCACAAAAACAGGAACTATTACGGTTATCCCTGCTAACACGATAGTTCTCTCGTCGGCAGCAGGTACTGATAGCCAGGTGAATTGTGTAAATACGGCCCTCAGCACAATTACCTATACTACAACCGGTGCAACAGGAGTAATTACAGGCGGATTGCCGGCAGGTGTCAGCGGAAGCTGGTCGGCAAACCAGTTAACTATAAACGGAACCCCGGTAACGTCAGG
>CAYNVK010000190.1:0-6491 GCA_964400395.1 uncultured Lentimicrobiaceae bacterium
AGGTGCAGGAGAGCCCACGGGCTTTCCTGCCTTTTCAAAATACTAACCAAGTATAATAAAACATGCTAGAAGCCTTAAAAGAAGCTGTACTGAAAGCAAACCTCGATTTAGTAAAACACGGTTTGGTGATGTTTACCTGGGGCAATGTAAGCGGCATCGACCGTACCGAAAATCTACTCGTTATCAAGCCCAGCGGAGTTTCGTACGATGATATGCAAGCCTCTGATATGGTTGTTGTCGACCTCAACGGAAAGGTTATTGAAGGAAAGTATAAGCCTTCTTCGGATACACTTACACATATTGAACTGTACAAAGCATTTCCTGAAATCGGTGGAATTGTACACACACACTCAACCTATGCCGTAGCGTGGGCCCAGGCATTAAAAGCAATACCTGCAATGGGAACCACACATGCCGATCATTTTTATGGCGAAATTCCCTGTACCCGGATTTTAACACAGGATGAAGTTGAAAGGGGATACGAAAAGGAAACCGGTGTGGTGATTGTGGAAACTTTCAAAAACAAAAATCCATTGCATCTACCAGGCGTGCTGGTTGGAAATCATGGCCCGTTTGCCTGGGGAACCGATGCCGACAAAGCTGTTTACAATGCGGTTGTGCTCGAGGAAGTGGCCCGGATGGCTTTGCTTACCTTTCAATTGGGAAATGAGAATCCGATTAATCAGTATCTTCTCGACAAACACTTTAACCGCAAGCATGGCAAAAATGCGTATTACGGTCAGAAATAAAGACTCAGAAAATCAATAAAAAATATGGTTCGCAAAGATTCCAAATAATTCATGAAAATGGCAAAATACACCTTAGGCGTCGATTATGGCACCGATTCAGTCCGCACTGTATTGGTCGATACAAGCAATGGAACCGAAATTTCATCCTCCGTTTTTTATTACCCGCGCTGGAAGCAGGGAAAGTACTGCAGCCCAACAAAAAACCAGTTTCGGCAGCATCCGCTCGACTATGTGGAAGGCCTCGAAACAACCATAAAACAAGTTATAGCTGCAGCCCCCGCAGGTGTTGCCGAAAATATCATCGCCATTTCGGTGGATACAACCGGATCAACACCCGTTGCAGTGGATAAAAATGGAACGCCTTTGTCATTGCTTCCTGAATTTGCCGAAAATCCCAATGCCATGTTTGTGTTGTGGAAAGATCATACCGCTACAGCTGAAGCTGAGTTGATCAATTCGGTTTCGCGCTCATGGGGTGGCATTGATTACACCCAGTTCGAAGGTGGTATTTATTCTTCCGAATGGTTCTGGGCAAAAATTCTGCATGTGCTTCGGGAAGATGAAAAAGTGAGGGAAGCCGCTTTTTCGTGGGTGGAGCATTGCGACTGGATTCCTGCTTTGATATCAGGAACCACCGATCCGTTAACCATGAAACGCAGCAGGTGTGCCGCCGGACACAAAGCCATGTGGCATGAGGATTTTGGTGGATTGCCATCCGAAGAATACCTGGTAAAACTGGATCCTGTACTCGCCGGACTTCGCGCCAGGCTTTTTAACGATACTTATGCCTGCGATGTTAAAATCGGAACGCTCACACCCGAATGGGCCAAAAGACTTGGATTAAGCGAAAATGTGGCTGTGGGTGCTGGTTCCTTCGATGCTCACCTGGGTGCACTGGGTGGCGAAATCAAGCCATATTACCTCAGTAAAGTAATGGGTACTTCAACCTGTGATATTCTGATTGCCCCACTCGAAGAGGTTGGGAACAAGCTGGTAAAAGGAATTTGCGGACAAGTTGACGGATCTGTAGTTCCTGGTATGCTGGGTCTCGAAGCCGGTCAATCCGGATTTGGTGATATTTATGCCTGGTTTAAAAATGTATTGATGTGGCCCGCTGAAGAACTGATTTCGAAATCCACTTTGATAGATCCCGAAACCAGGAAGAAACTCATCAGCGAGATGGCCGACCAGATGATACCTCAACTAAGCATTGAAGCAGAAAAAATTCCGGTTGGCGAATCTGGGGTGCTGGCTCTCGACTGGATGAATGGCCGGCGCACTCCCGATGCAAACCAGGTGTTGAAAGGCGCAATTCTTGGTTTGAACTTAGGTTCAGATGCTCCACGTATTTTCCGTGCATTGGTCGAAGCAACCGCTTTCGGGGCAAAGAAAATTGTCGACCGTTTTATCAGCGAAGGCATTCCGATTGAAGGTATAATTGCCCTTGGCGGTGTAGCCAAAAAATCGCCATTCATCATGCAGGTTGTGGCTGATGTAATCAATAAACCTATACTGGTTGCCCGCAGCGAGCAGGCTTGCGCGCTTGGCTCGGCTATGGCAGCGGCTGTAGTTGGTGGCGTATATGCCGATGTGCTCGAAGCGCAGAAATACATGGGAAGCGGTTTCGAAACAGAATACAGGCCTAACCCTGAAAATGCAGAGAAGTATGCAGCGATATATGCGGATTACTCCCGGTACGGCAAAGTAATAGAAGCTGAAATTATGAAGAAATAGTCATCATACCGGTCCTTTTTTGTGATATCAGGAATCAGCAAAACAACATGTATTGCATCAAAAAAGCTGCTTTTGCTGAACTCCTATATCACAAAAAAGACTGCTATGCAAGCTCAGGGAACAATCACAAAAAAGGAATCCGGCTACATGCCCGGTTCAGCCCTGGTTAGTCATTATACCCGGCTAAATTATTCGGGTATCAGCATGATAGTAATCAACTAGGATGGCATAATTACTTCTCTGGTGACTACTTGTATATACCGGGTTACAGCCGACAGTGTTTTGGAAAGGAAACCAATTCCACTTTTTCTTTCGCAGCGAAGGGCCAGCGCATTGCACTTTACCGGATGGAAAATCTAAGCGTTCTTTCTCAATATCTGAACTTAAACTGAAAAGAAACAAAAAACTGCGCCTGGCATCAGGCCTCTGGATGGATTTGTGATAAAATTGGAGTAATAAAGTTAGTTTTTAACCAGTTTATTTCGGATAAATAGTTTGTATATGACTATCAAACAGATAGTTGAAACAATTTCGAAAAAATAAAGGTGAAATGTACATTTATCTGTTTCTTGTCGTATATTAGCATTCGAAAATATAAGTGTAAACTTTACGCTTATTTAAAATGAATCTAAAAGGAGGGCATTCATAAACTCAATCTGAGCTCACAGGAAAATGGGAAACAAACTTCTTATTCCGACCCTGATAAAAACATACCGACGTCTCTTTGAGTGTCTTATGTTATAAATTCTAAATTCCCCTCTTATTAATTACCGCATTGGTAATTATGTCATTGCATTGTTCTTGCGATGATTTCTGAAAATCTTGTTATTCGACAAATAAATACCAGTCAGCTTATACTGAACCAGGAAATATTTTTCAATGTCCCGGTTTGAATAAACTTAGCAATTTGAAATCAACACGAAGTGTCCACAAAAACAAAGTGAAATGAAACTAAAAACAGCATTCGTATCCGCCCTTATCTTCATTACCGGTTTTGCAGTTGCCCAAAAAGCAGAGTCACCTGCCAACTGCAGCATCAAAGTAATTGCTGATCAACCGGGTGCAACCATCAGCAAAGATATTTACGGCCACTTTGCGGAACATCTGGGTCATTGCATTTACGAGGGAATATGGGTAGGTAAGGACTCGAAAATACCCAATACCGACGGCATCCGCAACGACGTGGTGAAGGCCCTGCGCGATATGAAGATCCCAAACCTTCGCTGGCCAGGTGGTTGTTTTGCTGATACATATCATTGGAGAGACGGTTTGGGCCCGGCATCTGAACGCCCTTCCATCATCAATACCAACTGGGGAGGCGTAACCGAAGATAACTCATTCGGTACCCACGAGTTTATGAAGCTTATTGATTTGCTGGGTTGTGATCCTTATATAACCGGCAATTTGGGAAGTGGTACCGTTCAGGAAATGGCGCAATGGGTCGAATACCTCACTTCGGATAATAAAAGCCCAATGACGGACTTGCGTAAGAAAAACGGGCGCGAGAAAGCCTGGAAAGTAAAATATTTCGGAATAGGTAACGAAAACTGGGGTTGCGGTGGAAGTATGACTCCGGAATATTATACCAACGAATTACGCCGGTACGCGAATTTCGTTCATAATTATTCAGGAAACCAAATGAAACGTATCGCCTGCGGTCCTAACAGCGATGATTACAATTGGACAGAAACACTAATGAAGGATGACGGAGCACGATGGGCCATGCAAGGACTCTCGCTTCATTTTTATACGGTTCCTGACGGATGGGATAAAAAAGGTTCGGCGAGTAGTTTTACTGAGAAAAACTGGATACACAGTTTCGCAACTACCATGCATATGGAGGAACTGATCACAAAACATTCAGCGATCATGGATAAGTATGATCCTGATAAAAATATATTTCTTGCCGTTGACGAATGGGGTGCATGGTACGATGTAGAACCTGGCACAAATCCGGGTTTTCTGTACCAGCAGAATTCGTTGCGCGATGGATTACTGGCAGCCATTAACCTGGATATTTTTAACAAACATGCGGATAGGGTGAAGATGGCCAACATTGCTCAAACTGTGAATGTGCTTCAGTCAGTTATACTTACCGACAAGGAAAAAATGGTGCTTACCCCTACGTACTATGTTTTCAAAATGATGGCTGTGCACCAGGATGCAAAACTCCTGCCATCAACCATAAAGTGCGAACTGTATAACCTGGAGGCCGATAGCATTCCTTCAGTGAGTTATTCCGTTTCCAGGTCAGCTGACGGGAAAATTCATCTTACAGTAGCCAATTTGTATGCTTCGCGCGGACAAAAGGTAAGTTGCGACCTCACGAATTTTAAAATAAAAAAGGCAAGCGGCGAGATTTTGAGTTCCGCAAATATCACTGATTGCAATACTTTCGACAAACCTGATGTGGTAGTTCCAAAACCATTCACAGCCTTTAAATTCAATAACAATGTGATTGAGCTTCAAATGCCTGCCAAATCATTTGTTGTGCTCGAAATTGAATAGGCGGTATAAAATACACAGGTAAAAAATACAATGCATTCTTCATCACTGAATGCAGGGAATAATTGATAAATACTCGTATGACTCTGATTACGAATACAAATTGGTTGGTTGGTTGTTTCTGCAAAACTGGCCGGTGTGGTGGTTCCAACCGGCCAGTAAGCAGGTTTCCGATTAAATTTGAAATGGCAATACCCAGTATTACAGTCAGATTCCATTACTTTAAATCAAAAACTATGAAAAATATAATCGGTTTTTTGTTGATGCTTACAGCCATTGCGTTTTCTGCAAATACTGCGAAAGCTCAATTGGGACCATCGTATCCTATCGGCCCTGTCCCGTTTACCGCAGTGCATGTAACTGATAATTTCTGGGCACCCCGTATCCGCACCAACCACGATGTTACTATTCCTATTGCCATACAGAAGTGCAGGGAAACAGGCCGCATCAAAAACTTTAAAATTGCCGGCAAACTCGAGAAAGGATCTTTCTGTTCGCTGTATCCTTTCGATGATTCGGATATCTATAAAATTATTGAAGGCGCCAGCTTTACTTTGCAAACCACCCCCGACGAAAATCTTTCACGCTCCGTCGACACACTGATATATTACATCAGCCTTGCGCAGGAACCTGATGGCTATCTGTATACCAACCGTACCATCGATTCACTGCATATGCACGAATGGGTGGGAAAAAAACGCTGGGAGAAAGACCCCGAACTGAGCCACGAACTTTATAACCTGGGGCATTTGTACGAAGCTGCTGCTGCCCATTACCAGGCTACCGGAAAACGTACGCTGCTCGATATCGCAATAAAAAGCGCAAACCTGGTTTACCACGATTTTATCGGCAAACAATTGCCTTACTACCCCGGTCACCAGGTGATTGAAATGGGACTTGTAAAACTGTACGGCGTAACCGGCGAAAAGAAATACCTGGAACTGGCGCAGTACATGCTCGATATCCGCCATGGTGGCGACGAATACAACCAGGCTCATAAACCGGTTGTTGACCAGGATAAAATTGTAGGACATGCCGTACGGGCCACCTACATGTACTCGGGCATGGCCGACCTGGCAGCCATCACCGGCAATACAGGTTACAACAATGCTTTGACCAAAATATGGAGCGACCTCATCTATACCAAGTATTACCTTACCGGCGGTATTGGCTCAGGCGGCAACAACGAAGGATTCGGCGAACCTTACTACCTTCCCAACATGTCAGCATATTGCGAAACCTGTGCTTCAATCGGGAACGTGTACTGGAATTACCGCATGTTCCTGCTTCATGGCGATTCGAAATACATCGATGTGCTCGAACGCAGTTTGTATAATGCCTTATTGTCGGGTGTGTCGTTAAGCGGCGATCATTTCTTTTATCCCAACCCGCTTGAGTCGCGTGGACAGCATGAACGTTCGCCCTGGTTTGGATGTGCCTGTTGCCCAAGTAATGTATGCCGGTTCCTGCCTTCCATCCCCGGATACATTTATGCACACGATA
>CAYNVK010000191.1:0-6488 GCA_964400395.1 uncultured Lentimicrobiaceae bacterium
GGTGGCGGCACCACCGATTATGCGGTTGAAATTTATTACGAAGCTGTTAAAACCGGTAAATACACCTGTCCGCTGGGAGCAGGGACTTTCCTCGACATGATGTATATGCCTGATGCACTGGATGCCGCCATTAACCTGATGGAAGCTGACCCGGCTAAGCTGCTGCACCGCAATTCGTTCAACGTAACTGCCATGAGTTTCGATCCCGAAATGATTGCAGCCGAAATACGCAAACATATTCCTGGTTTTGTAATGGATTATAATGTTGAACCAATGAAACAGGGTATTGCCAATTCGTGGCCCAACAGCATGGACGATTCCTGCGCCCGCAGCGAGTGGAACTGGAAACCCAGCTGGAACCTCGAGAGCATGACCGTGGATATGCTTCGTGCCATCCGCGAGAAAAAAGATCAGGGCCTGATTTAATCTGTTACATTTACAGGCATTGCAAATCCTGTCTACTTACTGTTGTAAATGATTTGATTTGCATGAACTGCATCATAAAAAAAGCACCTTTTACGGGGTGCTTTTTTCTTGAAATACAACATGGTAATTCTATTTCAGGCAATTGCTTATTCCTTCGGCATACAATACTTTTTCGAAGGTAAACGCGCTGTCGAATTTGCCCGAATCGAAAATATAATCCGAATCGTACTGGTAAAGCATCTCAACACTTTCCTTGATAATAGGATTAAAAAGACCTGCCAACTGAATCATGAGCCTGGGCAGCACGGTAACTTTAGGCTTCATATTGAGTTGTTGAGCGGCTAAGTCGACGATTTGCTGTCCGGTAAGCGCATTGGCATCGGTGGGCAGGTGCCAGGTTTGGTTAAATGCCTGAAGTGTATTGCCCAGCAATGCTGTTGCCTTACCGGCATCGGGGGTATAGGTAAATGAATGTTTCAGGTTTTTGCTGATCATAAGCTGGGCGCTTTTACCCTTTTTGAGGTTTTCGAAAACCATCATATTCAGGAAACTGTTAGCTGTTGACGGACCGTAAAAATCGGCCGCACGTGCTATAAGAGCGGTCAATTCCTCTTTTTTAATTTCGTGCAGAATCATGCTTGCTATTTCGGCCCTTACTTCGCCTTTGCGGCTGCAGGGGTTGAATGGAGTTTCCTCGGTCATTGGGCCAACTACTTTGCCATACATATACACATTATCGAAAAATACCAGCCTGGAGCCGTTTTCCTTACAGGCGTTAATTACATTTCGCATCAGTTTGGGCCACTGCTCCTGCCATACTTTGCTATCGTACTGAAGTCCGGCAGTAAGATAAACTACCTCAGAGCCTTTAACGGCATTCATCACCTGATCGGCCGAAGTAAGGTCGGCCGGAAACAGTTCTTCGTTACCGGTTACCGGCTTTGGGTTGCGGCTAACCAGTCGTACATTACTGGTGTAGGCTGGTAATGCTTTGGCTATATGATTGGCAATAATGCCCCCTGATCCTAAAATGGTTTGCATAATTATATGTTTTTTGCAAATTTATGTTGGCGCTAACTGATGTGAAATTATAAAACGGCGAATGGCTGCTTTTGTTGGGACGAATCCCTGTAAGCTTCCGGTGACGGGGAATTTTATGTTATTCTTCTTTTTCGCCAAAAATAATGGCCTGGTAAATAAAAATTTCGCAATCCTTTTCTTTCCAGCCCTCCCAGCCAATACCGGCTTTGTCGCGGGCACAATGCCCCATGAATTCCTCAAGATTCCACCCGGTATCGGTAGCCACCTGTGGAAGAAAAGTTCCGCTGCGGCTGCCTTTGCGGATATACACACCATCAATTCCCAGCCGTATCTTATTTACATCCGTAATTTTCTGAAGTGGTGTCAGTACCGAAATTTCAATATCAATTGAGTCAAGTTCCGGCAAAGTTACAGCTTCGAACCTGTAATCCTGCGTTGCAGCCGCAACGGCCATTTGCTGCACCATATTGTATACGGGTTTGTCGGCCTCGAAGTGACCAATACAACCCCGAAGATTGCCGTTTTTTTTCAGCGTAACAAAAGCGCCGGCCTTAGATGTTAGAGCGGTAAATAACGTATCTGCGTCAATTACCGGAACATGGTGTTTGTCAAGGTAAATATGCATGGTTTTACGCGCCAGCTGAAGCAATTGTAGTTTTTCTGCTTCGGTAAAAGTTATGGACGGGATGTTTTGTTGCAGCAGGCTCAGCGCGTAATAACCTACCACGCGGTCCTTTTCGCCATAGGGCGAATCGCCCGAATTTTTATACAGAACCTGCTTGTAAGCCAGATCCGTAGCATTTTCGGTGAGATACATCAGCGTGATAACCGATGGCCACGAACAGCAGCCTGTAGCCAGGTTGGCAGTGTGTGTTTTTGTGCAATTTTCGACCGAAAGCATAAACTCCCGGGGATCGTTGCTCACGATGGCATCGGCAACCAGCTTATCGGTTTTTACGGCATCATTGTACCCCGGATAATGCGAAAAATCGGTACTGATCACAAAAAGGTTATCTGGCGTAAAACAGGGCTTTAGTGCTTCGGCTATTTTTGCGCATGTTGCAGTATCCTGTGTTCCCAGCAGGATGGCTACTATTTTAAAATCTTTTTTCAACCAGTATTGCAGGAACGGAATCTGTACCTCGATGCTGTGTTCCGAACGGTGATACTGTGGATCGAAGGCCAGGATTTTGTTCTCATTTACCAGTTTACGGGCAGTTTCCAGATCGGTATTAACTATCCCGAGCGGCGTAATAAAATTCCCGATGCTATACACAGAAGCTCCTGGATAAGCGTTGCGGTGGCTGCTCCCGATGATAAATATTGTTTTGTAGGATTTTTGCGGATCGACCTGGCTGAAAGCCGCTGCCGCCACTTCGCCCGAAAAAACATAGCCTGCATGTGGCGAAATAAGGGCTCTTACCTCGCGATCCTTTTCCCGGGCCGGGGCTTTGGCGAAGTAAATGCTGAGCATTTGCTGCAATTCGTCGTGGCTGGAGGGATAAAAACTACCGGCTACTGCAGGTGCCCGGTTTTGTAATGTATCCTGTGTGTTCATGGCAAAAGTTGTATTGCTTTGGGGTTTGATGATATTGCAGCTAAAGAAAAGCAACCATACGGTCACCCATCTCATTGTTACATACCCGCTATTAAATTTCACAAGTTGCTGAAGTATAATACACAATAAAATTACGAATCTTAGGGCAAAAAAGCAATGCTGCCGCCTGCGGAGGTGATTGTATTTGGTTCGGGATCATCAAAAAGTAGTACTTTTGCAGCCTAAATCATTACAAAACATTGAAAATAGCAGCACTAGTTTCAGGGGGCGTTGATAGTTCGGTGATGTTGCACCTGCTGAAAGAGCAGGGGCACGAACCGGTAATCTTTTATATCCGTATCGGGATGAAAGACGACGAAGGTTTCCTGGATTGTTCTTCGGAAGAAGATATTGAATTAACCACATGGTTGGCAAAGTATTACGGGTTGAAAATGGAAGTTGTTCCCCTGCACAAGGAGTATTGGGACAACGTAATGGCCTACGCGCTGGATGCCGTGCGCAAAGGGCTGACCCCGAATCCCGATGTAATGTGTAACCGGCTGATAAAGTTTGGCGAGTTCGAAAAACACTGGGGCAAGGATTTTGATAAAATTGCCACAGGTCATTATGCCAATACGGTGGTTCAGGATGGCAAAACCTGGCTTGCTACCGCTAAAGATCCAATTAAGGACCAAACGGATTTTCTGGCGCAGATTACCTACGAGCAGGTAAGCAAACTGTTGTTCCCGGTAGGTAATTTTATGAAAAGCGAAGTGCGGGCTATTGCGCATAAACAAAATATGCCCAGCGCCCATCGCCGCGACAGCCAGGGCATCTGTTTCCTGGGCAAGGTGAATTATGTCGATTTCCTGCGAAAATATATAGGTGAAAAAGAGGGTAAAATCGTGGAGCTCGAAACCGGCAAAATCCTTGGAAAACACAAAGGATATTGGTTTCACACCATCGGGCAGCGCAAAGGGCTTAACCTGGGTGGAGGCCCATGGTTTGTGGTTAAAAAGGATTCGGTTGAGAACACCATTTATGTTTCCAATGGCTACGACCCGGTGTCGCAGTACCAGGATATTATCCGCCTCGAGGACTTTCATTTTATCAGTGGCAATCCCTGGCCATTGGATGCCGTTGAACACGAGGTAACCTTTAAAATCCGCCATACACCTGATTTTACCAAAGGAATATTGAAAAAAGAAGGCGGAAGTTATGTTATTCAATCGTCGGTTCCGGTTTCGGGAGTAGCAGCCGGGCAATTCGGGGTGGTATACGATGAGGATGCGAAGATCTGCTTTGGAAGCGGGGTGATAGAGTAGCGGAAACGATAGTGAAGAAGATAAATGGCGGGTAAGTGAAAGTTAGAAGACGCCTGCCTGACTGCGTCAGCAGGCAGGGAAGATGGAAGACGGAAGACCGAAGTCAGAAGACCGAAGTCAGAAGACCGAAGTCGGAAGCCCAGAGACTCAGAAGATGGGAAGTATCTTAATCCCCATCTCCCTTCGCCCCATCCCCCTTCGCCCATCTCCCATCTCCCATCTCCCATCGCCCTTCTGAAAGTTAAAAATAGTAATTTTGAACCGACTCAAAGTGTATTGATTCGTTAACAGCTTGTTCCATTAAAACCAACTCTTTCTTTAATGATTAAGAGCTTCAAATTTCTGTTAAGTTTGCTTGTTATTACGGCGTTTGCCTTTATGCATCAATCCTGTGAGCATGGCCCGCTTGCAGAAGTTTACATAAAAATGAAGAATGCTACCTGGGACCGCTTTGATCAGAAATACTTCGAAATTCCGATCGAAAAAACAACCAAAAACCTCGATATTACCCTGGTGGTGCGCAATACAGCCAAATTTAATTATGATGAACTTCCGGTTTATATCATACTTACCACACCCGATGGCGAAGAACGGGTGCATGAAATGAAACTCCGGTTGAGGCAGGATGGCAAAATGAAAGGCGTTGCCAAAGGCAATATCTTCGAAACCCGGACACTATTATTTGATGATTTAACGCTCAGCGGAAAAGGAAGCTGCAAAATCAGCATCGAAAGCCTTATTCCCAAAATACAGACCGAAGGTATTGACGAGCTCGGGATAGTGTTGACTAAATCGAAATAGGCAGGCTTGTGAAATTTGTCAGTCTTCGAACAGTTTTGATGAAATATTCCGAAAGTTGACTATTTCGGGTCCATTTTGTTTGATTTCCATGTCGCCGTCGTAAACTAAAAAGCTTTTTGGAATCCTGTCGTGATATATGCTGGAAAAACGGCGTAATCCCTTTAAAAAATCAGGATGATAAGTTTGTGAAGATTTAATCTCGATAGGGATTAATTCATTTGCTTTCTGGTAAACCAGGTCAATCTCCGAATGATGACTGTCGCGATAAAAAAACATATTGTGGTCAAATCCTTCGTTAAACCTGCGTTTCACGGCATCCATGATGACCATATTTTCGAAAAGGGCGCCATATAGCGGATCACGACTGAGCTGAATTGTGTTTTCAATACCAAGCAGGTAACATGCAAGTCCGGTATCATAAAAGTATAATTTAGGCGATTTGATAAGCCTTTTATTGTTATTGGCGTAATAAGGCTGTAGCAGCATCACTACGAATGAAGCTTCAAGGATAGAGATCCAGGATGTGATGGTAGTCACAGAAACTCCTGTTTCACTTGCGATAGCAGATGCATTGAAGAGATTACCTGTGCGGCCGGCACATATTCTGATAAATTTCTGAAAAAGACTGAGGTCTTTAATTTGTATCAACTGTCGAAGGTCTCTTGCGAGATATGTTTCGTAGTAATTGCGATATGTTATTGTTGGATTTGATTTGTAGCTATAAATCGCCGGATAGAATCCATTGAAAATGAGTTCACTCGTTGGTATTTCATTTGTTTCACTTAGTTCGTTCAGACATAGAGGCAACAGTTTTAGAATTGCTGCCCGACCAGCCAGGGATTGTGTAACTTTATTCATCAGCATAAACTGGTTGCTTCCGGTCAGGATAAATAGTGCCTTTCCCCTGTTTTCGTCAATAATCTGTTGAAGGTAGGATAGTAAATCAGGTACATGCTGAACTTCATCCAGAATAGCACCTTCCGGTACGTTTTTTAAAAAAGCACGGGGATCGTTGAGTGCCATCATGCGTATATCCGGATTTTCAAAGCTATAGTAGGGCAGATTCGGGTATTTGTGCCTTGCAAGCGTGGTTTTGCCCGATTGCCTCGGCCCCGTGATTACAATTACAGGAAAATAGGTTCCGAGATTATCTATTGCAGCTTCCATCAGCCGGGGAATGTAATCCATATTGTGTAAAATTAAAGTTGTACTACAAAAATACACAAAAATATAGAACTTTGTTATAACTTTAATAACGATCAATTCTGAACTGAATATTTCGGACCGCTTGTGAATTGTTTAAGAAAAGGAAGCTGCAAAATCAGCATCGAAAGCCTTATTCCCAAAATACAGACCGA
>CAYNVK010000192.1:0-6475 GCA_964400395.1 uncultured Lentimicrobiaceae bacterium
ACTCGCGACCCCGACCTTGGCAAGGTCGTGCTCTACCAACTGAGCTACTTCCGCAGTATTGTCCGTATTGGGAGTGCAAATATACACACATTTTCTAAACTGAAAAATTTCTCTAATATTTTTTTAGTAAATTTTTAATCTCGTTTAGTTTCATCAAGGCTTCTACCGGTGTTAAGGTGTTAATATCCAAAGTCATAATATCATCGCGGATACGCTCCAATAAAGGATCATCGAGTTGAAAAAAACTCAGTTGAATTTCTTCTCCTTTTTTCTCTTTTCTGGCCGAACCTGCTTTATCGTCCTGGTCGTCAGTAACATGCTTTTCCTCAAGCTGGGCGAGTATATTTGTAGCTCTTTGCAACACGGAGCCTGGCATACCGGCCATTCGTGCCACATGTATACCGAAACTATGTTCACTTCCGCCTGGCGTGAGCTTTCGGAGGAAAATAACCTTCTTGCCGATTTCCTTAACCGCAACATGATAATTGCGGATACGGGGTTTACTCCCAGCCATTTCATTGAGTTCGTGGTAATGGGTTGCAAAAAGTACCTTGGCCCGGTACAGCGGGTGATCGTGCAGGTATTCGGCAATGGCCCGGGCTATCGAAATTCCGTCGTAAGTACTCGTGCCGCGACCTATTTCATCAAGCAGAATCAGGCTTCGGTTCGAAATATTGTTCAGGATACTGGCTGTTTCATTCATTTCAACCATAAATGTGGATTCGCCTGAAGTAATATTATCTGAAGCACCTACCCGCGTAAATATTTTGTCAACCATGCCAATCCTGGCAGCATCTGCAGGTACAAAACTACCTATCTGCGCCATAAGTACAATCAGGGCGGTTTGCCGCAGCAGGGCCGATTTTCCTGACATGTTAGGTCCGGTTAATATAATAATCTGCTGGTCATCGTTATCAAGCAGTACATCATTGGCTACATATTCCTCGCCTGCCGGTAAATGTTTCTCAATAACCGGATGGCGGCCATTTTTAATTTCGATGGTAAATGAATCGTTCAGTTGTGGTTTCACATACCTGTTGGTTCGGGCCGCGAGCGCAAACGAATGCAGGCAGTCGAGCCTGGCAATAAGCTGGGCATTGAGCTGTACCGGTTGAACATACTCAGCCAGTTGCAGGACTAACTCGTTGTATAGTTTGTTTTCGATATCGAAAATCTTTTCTTCAGCGCCCAGTATCTTCTGCTCATATTCCTTCAGCTCTTCAGTAATATAGCGTTCAGCATTCACCAGGGTTTGTTTACGCGTCCATTCAACCGGTACTTTATCTTTGTGCGAATTGGTTACTTCGAGGTAGTAACCGAACACATTATTAAAACTTACTTTTAGTGATGTAATCCCGGTGCGTTCAATTTCGCGTTGCTGTAATTTGAGCAGGTAATCTTTCCCGCTGAAGGCCAGGTTGCGCAGTTCGTCCAGTTCCTCTGATACACCCGGTGCAATAACCTGCCCTTTCGATACCATGGTTGGTGGATCATCCTGTATCGTTTTCCCGATTTTATCTGCAACAAGCTGGCAGGGATTAATTTGATCAGCCAGGTGGTTCAGTGGTTTGTGCGATGCAGCCAGGCAAGCACTTTTTATGGGCACCAGTGCCTGTAATGCCCGGCGTATCTGCAAAACCTCCCTGGGGTTAATCCTGCCCACGGCCACCTTCGAAATAAGTCGCTCCAGGTCGCCAATGGTTTTGATATGCTGCTCAATTTCGCTGGTAAACGAATCGTTTTGAAGAAAATAATCCACGATCTCGAGTCGTTCGGTAACCGGCAACCGGTCCTTTAATGGCAGCAGTATCCATCGCCTGAGCAGGCGGGCGCCCATGGGTGAAATAGTATGGTCAATGGTCGAAAGTAAGGTGTTGGCATTTTCATTCGGCGATTGTAAAAGCTCCAGGTTCCTCACCGTAAATTTGTCGAGCCACACAAAATGATCTTCCTCAATACGCGAAATTTTACAGATGTGCTGAACTTTATCGTGTTGCGTCTCGGAGAGATAATACAAAGCAATTCCGGCAGCAATAATTCCGTTTTCGAGTTCGCTGATGCCAAAACCTTTCAGGGTTGCAGTTCCGAATTGCTTGAGCAGTAACTCTTTCGAAAATTCAAGGGTGAAAACCCATTCGTCGAAATAGGAAAAATAGTATTTGTCGCCAAAGGTTTCGACAAATTGTTGTCTTTTGTTTTTCTGAACAATAACTTCCGAAGGCCTGAACGTTTGAAGCAGTTTTTCGATATACTCATTAGAGCCCTGGGCCAGCAGAAACTCACCGGTTGAAATATCGAGAAATGCTATGCCTGACGATTTTGGTAGCAGGTGGATACATGCCAGGAAATTGTTTTCCTTGTTTTCGAGAATTTTATCATTATATGAAACGCCGGGTGTAACTAGTTCAGTAACTCCCCGTTTCACGATGGTTTTGGTCAGTTTTGGGTCTTCGAGTTGATCGCAGATGGCAACCCTGTACCCGGCACGAACAAGTTTGGGGAGGTAGGTATCGAGCGAATGGTGCGGAAAACCGGCAAGTTCCATGTAAGCTGCAGCACCGTTAGCCCGTCGGGTAAGTATAATGCCCAGGATCTCCGAGGTTTTAATTGCATCAGCACCAAATGTTTCATAAAAATCACCCACCCTGAACAACAGCAATGCATCCGGATATTTAGCCTTGATGGTATTGTATTGCTTCATGAGCGGAGTAACTGTACTGTCCTCCTTGTCTTTTTCTTTGCCCTTTGCCACTTCCCGTTTTTTAGAATTCAATGGCAAATATAGGGTTATTGATCAGGATTTTTCGCTACGCTGGCATAGTGTTGATAAATTTTGCGCCCCCCGGAAACTGAAAATCTTAATTTTGCTTCAAAATTTAAGGTATGCGGAAACTCTCCATGGATGAACTGAATAGGGTCAGTGTCGAAAAATTTAATGAACTCAATAAAATTCCTTTGATTTGTGTACTCGATAACATCCGCAGCCAGCATAACATCGGATCCATTTTCCGGACTTCGGATGCTTTCCGGATTGAGGAATTATACTTATGCGGGATTACCGCCACTCCGCCAAACCGCGAAATTAATAAATCCGCCCTTGGTGCCACGGAGTCCGTTAAATGGCAATATTTCGAACACACCCTGCAGGCAATTGAAAAACTGAGGAATGAAGGATACAATATTGTTGCTGTTGAGCAGGCATCTGGAAGTATTGATCTGGAGTCGTACAGCCATAACCCTTCAGCAAAGGTTGCGCTTGTGTTTGGTAACGAAGTAAACGGCGTAAGCGACGATGTAATGGAAGTGGTTGATGTTTGTATTGAAATACCTCAGTTCGGGACAAAACACTCTTTCAACGTGTCAGTAACAGCTGCCATTGTTATGTACCAGTTTTTTATAAAGCTGAAGAAAAAACTGTTATAAACAGTAGGAATTCTCATTTCCATTAGTTGATTTTGATAAATTTTATGCGGATGTAGTCCGTATTGCGACAGTTTTATTCAAAAATCCACTACATAGATTTTATTCTTTCGTGACGAATCTATTGTTTTTTTTAGTTATTTTTGTATTGATTTGTTGGTGGGCATTAACACTTGTCCCGAAAATCGCATGGGTTGTAATTGTTAGGCCTGACAAGGTTCTTGGTTCTTTTTATGCCAGCCTCAGCATTAAAGTTTCAGTGTCGTTAAGTGAAAATTATTAAATGCAGAAAATGATCTAAATTTTCAGACCTGGAAATTTATCAACAATATTTTGCAAGTTTCTAATTTTTAGCGTATTTTTATGGCATTGATAAAATTGCATACGATTAATTTGTTAAATTTAGTGCTATGAGACTTAAACTTTACCCTTTTTCGTTGATTTTAGTTTTGGCTATTGCTATGCAATTGTTTCCCTGCAAAGCCTTCGCTCAGGAAGAAAATGTAAAAGCACCTTTTAAAAGTTATCTTTATCTGCAGCCTAATATTGGGTTTAGTCAATATTTTGGTGACTTAAACCAGAAAGATTACTGGAATCAATACCCCAGGTTTGCATTCGGTGCCGCATTTGGTTACCAGCTTTGCCCTGTGTTTGGTATTCGTTCCGAAATTGATCGCTTAAGTATTTACAGCAAAAGATTAGATCAGGATAAACTACTCACTTCAGGCATCTGGGATGCAGCGTTTCATGTTACCATCAACATCAACGAGATATTTTCGGAATACAACAGCAAAAGATTGTTGAATTTTTACCTTTTTTCAGGTGCCGATCTTACATCCTTCAAGTCTAAAATTGAATCTATCCCCACAGGTGCTACACTTAATGAGCATTCATCCTGGCAGCATGCATTCTCACTTCCGGTAGGTGCCGGGGCGTCAGTACGGGTGAGTAATGCTGTATCAATTAACCTGGAGTATACTGATCACACCGTTTTTAATGCTACTAAAATTGATTTCACTGACGGTGGCAACGAAAATAATGATCACTACAGCTATGCTTCGGCCGGTGTGCAGATTAACTTTGGGGTAAAAGATACTGATGGCGACGGAGTAAGAGATAAGGATGATCTTTGTCCTGAAACATTTGGTAAAATTGAACTGGCCGGATGCCCGGATAAAGATAATGACGGTATTACCGATGCCGAAGATGCATGCCCGGATGTTGCAGGTAAAGCTGAATTTAAAGGTTGCCCGGATACAGATGGAGATGGCGTAATCGACAGCCAGGATCTTTGTCCGAACGAAGCTGGTTCGAAAGCACTTAATGGTTGCCCCGATAGGGATAATGACGGTATTGCCGATAAAGATGATAAGTGTCCTGACGTAGCTGGTTTAGCAAACATGGAAGGATGCCCCGACAGGGATGGTGACGGCATTGCAGACAAAGACGATGCTTGTCCTGATATTAAAGGCCTGGCCCAGTTCAATGGCTGCCCCGATACGGATGGCGACGGAATAGCTGATAACCTCGATAAATGTCCGGATGTAGCTGGTATTGCCGCAAATTCAGGTTGTCCGGAAACTAAATTCGAATACTTTAAAGTTGTTTATTTCAGCTTCGACCAGGCAGTGCTGGTTACCAAGTTCGTAAAAGATCTGGATGAAGTTGTTACTGTAATGAATGAACATCCAAACCTAAAACTTTCAATTGAAGGCTTTGCCGATTCACAGGGCCCGGAAGCATATAATCTCAAATTGTCCGAAAAACGTGCCGACTATGTGATTTATTACCTGTCGAAGAAGGGTATTGCAAAAGATCGTTTGGTTAAAGCATACTTTGGCGAGAAGAACCCGGCTGATACCAACAAAACCAAAGTAGGCCGCGCAAATAATCGCCGGGTTGAAATGAAATCAGTAAAATAAAATTATCTTTTTTAAGATTTTTTGAAGAGACCGCTTTCAGGAAAGCGGTCTCTTCATTTTATGCTCCTGCTGCCCGGGATTTGATTTATATAATATCCCTGATCAAGCCTCAGCCTGTCATCCCTGCCTCGCTGTGAGCCTTACATTTCTGTTTTTCTTTTTCCTTTTAAAAGGCAGGGACTTCGTTTTTTTTCTAATTTTGTTAATGATAACTTAATTCCACCATAAAAAGCTATGATCAGTATGAAGAAGAATCTATTTCAAAACTCACTATTCCTGTTTTTTTCAATCCTTTTTACCTTTCATTTCCTAACCGGCCAGGCGCAGGTTACATTGAAAAATGATAAGATGAAAAGCTATTTCTACATTCAGCCCAACGCAGGCATCAGCCAGTATTTTGGCGATTTAAATCAAAAAGATTATTGGAGCCAGACTCCTCAATTTGGTGCCGGAGCAGTAGCCGGCTACCAGTTGAATCCGGTTTTCGGTTTCCGCGGACAGTTTCTGAAAACAGTGCTGCACAGCGAAATTGTTGATCAGAATCAGCGACTGATCTCTGATCTTTGGGATGCAGCTTTTCACGTAACAATCAACATAAATGAAATTTTTGCTGATTATAACGACAAACGATTTCTGAATTTTTACCTCTTTACCGGTGGCGGAATTTCTTCATTCAAATCGTATCTCGAAACTAAAGAACCACCTGCGCCGCTTCAGAACCACGACACGCGTCAATATTCATTTTTCCTCCCGGTGGGAGCAGGCGCTTCGTTGAGGTTGAGTAATGCTGTTGCTGTTAATCTTGAATATGGCGATCGTACCATCTTTGACCCCACTAAACTCGATTTTACTGATGGCGGAAGCGAGAATAACGACCATTACAGTTATGCTTCTGTGGGTGTGCAGGTAAAACTGGGTGTTAAAGATACTGATGGTGACGGGGTACGCGATAAAGATGATCTCTGCCCCACATCACCCGGTAAACCATCATTGAGAGGCTGCCCCGATAAAGATAATGACGGGATTGCCGACAAGGACGATATATGTGCTGATATTTCGGGCCTGGCTGAGTTTAAAGGCTGTCCGGATACGGATGGAGACAAGATACCCGATAATGAAGATGCCTGCCCTTT
>CAYNVK010000193.1:0-6460 GCA_964400395.1 uncultured Lentimicrobiaceae bacterium
GTAAGCATAGGCACAAACCTGAAAGTTCCGTGTGTTTCGGTTTTAATTTCGGTTTCCGAAATTTTCAAAATACGGGTCATAATTTGTGAATCTCCTTTGCCCACGGGTGCAACCAGAATGCCTCCGGGGGCAAGTTGGTTTACAAGTGCTTCGGGAATGTAAGGCGCAGCCGCAGTAATCAGTATCCTGTCGAATGGGGCATGTGCAGGAAGTCCTGCATACCCGTCGCCATAAAACAACCTGATGCGGTAATGCAGAGGCGGGTCGAGGGTTTTTAAAGTGTCGAACAGCAGTTTTTGCCGTTCGATGGTATATACCCGGGCACCCATTTCGGCCAGTATGCTGGCCTGGTAACCCGAACCTGTGCCTACCTCAAGTATACGCATACCTTTTTCGACCTTTAACAGTTCACTCTGAAAGGCTACAGTATAGGGTTGTGAAATGGTTTGGCCCGATCCGATCGGAAACGCTTTGTCTTCGTAGGCAAACTCAAGGAACGAGGAATCAAAAAAATAATGCCTGGGGATGATATTCATTGCGTTTAATACATTGTCGTCCGCAATGCCTTTGGTGCGGAGCAAATCGATGAGTTTTTTGCGTAATCCTTTGTGCCTGAATGTATCAGTGCGCTTTGTCAATGCCATATAGTTTTCCGGGGTTTCAATCTGCGAATGTAAGTAGTTCCTGGCTTTTATAAAAACCTACTTTTTTTAAAAAAATATTTGCCTCCACACAAAATAAATAACAATATTTTGAAGCACATACCAAAAACATTTATATATTTGCAGAGTTTTAATACAATCCACTCTGAATTTTCCTGATTTTTCCCGGTAATTATTCTAAGGCAACATCCTCAGGTTCTCACATGAAATAGGCATGATTGGAATAAATCACCATCCAAAGATGATTTTTTGATCAATCCCGCGTATTCCCTGTCTGCCGGCAAGGCAGGCTCTGACCTTTAAAAATCAAATTAATTACAGATGAAAGTATAATTTTAATTCATACGTTTTAAACTCCCCATTTATTCGTCCAATCAACCCAATTCGCATGTACGATAAGAGCGAACTCGAAAGTAAGCTGCTAAATGAATTGCGTGACATCGCAAAGCAGTTCAACATCCACAAAAGTGACCTGATGAAAAAACAGGACCTTGTATACCAGATCCTTGATCAACAGGCTGCCAATCCTACTCCTGAAATACTGGAGGCTGAAAAGAAAGCCCGTGTTTTTACACCCAAAGGGCATCGTCAGCGCATCCCAATCGATAAACTGAAGGAAAACAGGAAGGTGGAAGTTAAGGCTTCACCCGAAGCAAAAGATACACCCGCTGTTGAAATTAAAGCACCTGAAGCAGAAGTGCCCGTTCAGAAAGCGGAAATTGCACCTGTACCCGAAATTACAGAGGTTCCTAAACCGGCTGTGCGCCCAGAAGTCCAGAATCAGAAAATTACTCATTTTGAACAACGTCGTGGCTTCAACCGTGATGATAAATCTGAAGATGGTGTTCCATCCGAAAAATCATTTGAAAGGCCTGAGTCAACAAATGTACCGGCCTGGGAAATGCAGGAATTTCATGAGCGCCGTCACCGCGGACGTCGTCCACAGCCCAGTGAAGAAACAACTGATGGCACAACGGCAAATGAAGAACTTCCCATTAATCTGACCAACGACAGGCAAAACCGGAATACCGACTGGAAACCTTCGCCCAAAAAGATCAAGCGCAAGGAAGCCGATCCTAACCAGATTGTGGAAGAACCTGCCATAATTGATGAATTTATTCCATCCTTCGATTTTAAAGAACCGGATGTAGAAGTTCTTACCCTTCACCAGGTAATACAGGAGGAAGAAGTTGAACCGGCCCCGGTTACTGATGGCAATATGCAGGTTGAACAAGCCCGCCCTAATGATTTGGGCAGGGATATGCAGCGTTTCAACCGCAATGAGCGGGGCGAGAGAAATGATCGCAACGACAGGCAGGATCGCCGGCAACAGCAGCAACCACAACCCCAGCGCGAAGATTTTTCGTGGGAATTCGAAGGAATTGTTTCCTGCGAAGGAGTACTCGAGATGATGCCCGATGGCTATGGCTTTCTGCGCTCATCCGATTATAACTACCTGAGCTCGCCCGATGATGTGTATGTATCGCAATCGCAGATAAAACTTTTCGGGCTTAAAACAGGCGATACCGTAAAAGGTACCATCCGCCCCCCAAAGGAAGGAGAGAAATATTTTCCCTTGGTGAAAGTTGAAAACATTAACGGGAAACTGCCCGAAGAAATACGCGATCGCATCCCGTTCGATTATCTCACTCCACTTTTCCCGGAGAAGAAATTTAAGCTTACCGGTCACCCGGGCTCGAGCCTGAGCACCCGTATCATTGACTTGTTCAGCCCTATTGGTAAAGGTCAGCGCGGGCTTATTGTGGCTCAGCCAAAAACCGGTAAAACAGTCCTGCTCAAAGAAATTGCAAACGCAATCGCATACAATCATCCCGAAGCTTACCTGATTGTGCTGCTTATTGATGAGCGCCCTGAGGAAGTTACCGATATGGCCCGTAATGTGAAAGCCGAAGTTATTTCATCTACCTTCGATGAGCCTGCCGATCGCCATGTACGGATCGCTAACCTGGTGCTCGAAAAAGCAAAACGGCTTACCGAATGCGGACACGATGTGGTTATTCTGCTCGATTCAATCACCCGGCTGGCCCGCGCATACAACACGGTGGCTCCTGCCTCAGGTAAAGTATTGTCGGGAGGCGTTGAGGCAAATGCGCTACAAAAGCCCAAACGGTTCTTTGGAGCTGCCCGCCAGATTGAAAACGGCGGTTCACTCACCATTATTGCCACGGCACTTACCGAAACAGGTTCGCGTATGGACGAGGTGATTTTCGAGGAATTTAAAGGAACCGGTAATATGGAGCTTCAGCTTGATCGTAAACTTTCGAATAAAAGGATTTTCCCTGCTGTTGATATTGTTGCATCCAGTACCCGGCGCGACGACCTGTTGCTCGAGAAAGATGTGCTGCAGCGTTTGTGGGTTCTGCGTAACCACCTTGCGGATATGAATCCGATTGAAGCTATGGATTTCCTGAAGGATAAAATGAAATTTACACAAACCAACGAAGAATTCCTGATTTCGATGAACGGATAACCGATAGAAACAGATCAGAAATTAAATGAAAAAGGCCGGCAAAATGCCGGCCTTTTCATGTTTTAATAACAGCTTACTTTTTTTGCTCTGGGGGTCTGCCATGGCTGTTGTGCATTTTTTCCACGAGCATTTTTTGGAATTCACGTTCGGAGTCGTACAGTTTCAGAATTTTTACGGCCGGCAGAACGGCTTTGAATTTGTTATGGTATTCCTTGCGGAGATCCATGAATTTCTGCGCTTCGATGATCTGGTTATCCAGAATTTGTTCAGCTTCCTTTTGTGTAAGTTTATCCAGGTCTTCTTTATGCATATATCCCGATTCTCTGAATGATTTCTTCAATGCCTGGCGTTTGGCATCATATTCATTGTAAACAGGCCAGAAAGCTTTAGCTTCATCGGGGGTAAGATTCAGTTGCTGTGTAATAAACGCCACACGCTGCGCTTCCATTTTTTCGCGGTTTGCACCTTGATGTCCGTCCTTGTTTTTGTTTTGCTGTGCCCAGGCAGGATTACTTAGCATCAATATTGCCATCAAGAGGCAAATACCCACAGCAATTGTTTTTGAGTGATATGTTTTCATGGTTTAAATATTAGTATTCATTCAAAAGTTCTGATTCCAATTCATGTTCTTTGATATAGGCAGAAATTTCTTCAGCAGTAGGCTCATTTTGACTATTTAAGGAAACTTCAGCGTAATTCAATTCTTTTCCTTCGATGGCAGCATCAATTTCATGACTGTCGGCAAAAACAGCTTCTGTTGCATACGATGGATCATAAACCATATTGAGTTGGGTCCACTCGTCTATAACAGGTATTGAGTTGGTTTCCCGCTCAGGAATCACAAATAGCAGCAACACGGCAACCACAATTGTAGATAAAAGAGGAGCCCAGACTAAGGGTTTCCGGAAACCGGGAATCAAACTTCCGATTGATGAATGCCTGGTATTATTACTGATCCTGTCGGAGATTTTGTTCCCCAGTGTATCAAAATATCCTGCAGGAACTTTAAATCCCGGGGCCTCCTTTTTGAGGGCTTCAAGAAATACCGGAATATTTTCGGTATCATCTGCTTGGGGTATGTTGTTTCTCAGGTTCATGATGTTTATTTGACGTTATCAATTTGTATAAGTTTAATTTGCCGTTACAGAATCTTCAATTTTTTTTACAGCAAAATGATACGAAGCTTTAAGCGCGCCCACTGAGGTTGAAAGTATTTCCGACATTTCTTCATAGCTGAGTTCATCGTAGTACCTCATGTTAAAAACCAGCTGTTGCTTTTTGGGGAGCTTAATAATAGCTTCGGCGAGTTTTTTTTGAATTTCTGTTCCATCAAAGTAATTATCATCCTGCAATGATTTAATCATCATGGCTTCGGGTGATGTTAACGATAAATAGGAGCGGAGCTGTTTGTTTTTCAGGAAACTGAGCGACTCGTTCACAGCAATGCGGTACAACCAGGTGAAAAGCTTCGAATCTTCACGAAATGAGCCCAGGTTATTCCAGACTTTTATGAAAATATTCTGAACCACATCATCGGCATCGTCATGGTCAATCACCATTCGCCTGACAAAAAAGTAAATTTTCTCCCGGTACTTCTTCACTAATAAATTAAATGCGTAATGCGATCTGTTCGCATCCCGGTACATTTCAATCAGTTCAATGTCAGTGTATTCCGGCATTATCAGTGTTTGAAGTAGTGAAAGTTTGTTGAATAGATTATTGGTTTGACTATCAGCGTATTTAAAAGTTTAAATTGTATTAAATTGCTTGCCTGCCGGCATTTGCTTACTGGTGCCCGATAAGCTATTTATAAAGTTGAATATCGGTGGTTTTCCCCGATTCAATCACAAAACTTTGCTCTACAGTGTACAACGTTGAACGCGAATTTTTGGGCCGGAAAACAACTTTATAGCTGCCGGGTTGCAGGTACAACGTTTCGAGCGTTAAGGTTTCGTTGAGTTCGTAAACGCGGGTGAGCTTATTTTTATCGTTTAGCAAAAGCGTCCCATACCCGTTAAACGACTTCCGAAAAACAGCAATTCCCGGTTCCGGGATCTCGATGGTGGTTGTGTGGCTTTGGCTGATATCAATGTCTTTCAGTGTGATGCGGGGTAGTGAAAGTACTTCCAGATCGTAATGCCCGGTAATATACTTTTCTGTTTCTCCAAAATTTTGCACATTTAACGTGGATGGAGAACCGCTCCGCCTTACAATACACTGTAATCCCCTGGAAGCGTTGCTCGATCCGGCCATTTTAAGCTGCAGGTATCCCTGCGGAGCATCAACAGCTGCAACGGTATGTTTTCCCGGTGTAATCCGCAAGGTGTCAATGGCTACTGGAGGCAATGTGTGAATATCGACCCGGTATGTTACCAGCGGATCTACTACCAGGGTATCGGGCAGGCCACGGTTGTTCATGGTATGGATAAAGTTATATTTCACTTTCCCCGAAGCCAGGTCGGTAAATGTCATGCCTGCATCGGTTTCGGTAGGACGGCCTGCTTCGTCAAGCAGGTTCACCTGCATGGTAGTAGAGTTGAGTGCCTGCGAAATCACCACGTTTAATGCTGTTCGCAGATCCTTTTCCTTGGTGGCATCGAAATAAGTCCCCACGCAATTAAAAGCCATGTTGAAATCTTTGCCTATACCGATTATAAACGGTTTGAGAATGATCCCGTTTTTTTGCAGCATTTTCGATACCGCGCAGGGATCGCCGCTGCATTCCTCGAGCCCGTCGGTAATCAATACTACGATATTGCGGCAATTGGTACAGGGCGTGAAATCTTTGGCAGCCTGTTCGAGCGAAAAAGCCAGGGGCGTGGTTCCTTTCGGCGTGATGGTGCGCAGCCGGCTTTTGATTTTTGAAGCATTGCCCGGTCCAAAAGGTACTTCCAGCTTTGTATCGTTGCATACCTGCGGCGGATATTGGTATTGGTGACCATACACACGCAGCGCAAATTCTGCATTTTTCAGGTTAGCAATGCTGTCGAGCATTTCGGTAAGAATGCGCTTTGCAATATTGAATTTTGTATCACTCTGCCAGCGGCCGAGCATACTCTGCGAAGCGTCAAAAATAAAAAGTATCCGGGTTAATGGTGGCGGGCTTTTTACTACTGTCGGCTGGTTTTGTGCCTTACCATTTAAAATGCCAAGAAGCATCAAAATGATCAGGCTGCTGCGTACACCGGTTAACGAATGCGTTTTCAATATGCTCGGTTTTTTGAATGGTTTAATGATGATATCAGTTGCTGGCAGGGTAGAAAAACAAAGTCATACTGAAGCAGAAATTTTTAAACAGTTGCGAAAG
>CAYNVK010000194.1:0-6459 GCA_964400395.1 uncultured Lentimicrobiaceae bacterium
TCACTATTCACTATTCACTATTCACTATTCACTATACACTCAGCACTTAGCACTCAGCACTATGCACTAAGCACTATGCACTAAGCACTATGCACAAATCACTTTCAATACGGACTGGCTCCTTTCGGGTGGGCCACCGTAAATACCCGGTTAATGGTAAAGCCCAGGAAGATTCCGCCATCCGACCACTTGTTGGTGGTTTCGGTAATAAATGCACGCTCAAACATAGGCTGGGCGTTGGTAAGCCTGAACTGAAAAACATGTCCGCCAGTATCGAGATCGACCCCGATGGAGAAGCAGTTCAGGTATTTGGCGGTTTCGGTAGCACTTACCTCGTACGAATTAACAAAGCCCGGAATCTGGTAAAAGTATTCGGCATTTATGGTGGTGCGCTGCGCAATCTTGTAGCGTCCGCCTATACCAATCGAAAAATTATCGTTGTGGTCGTCGCGGGTTTTAACCAGGTTTTTATGAATAAAAGTAGGCGATATTTGTAAGGATAAAGCATTGGAAAACTTCCGGGCAATAAGCAACTGGGCTACATACGACATACGCGACGAGAAATAATTGGTACGCGAAGTATCCGTCCAATGCATGGAGTTAAGCGCTGCTGCGCCATAAAACGACATGGAAACGGGCATGTTTTTACTGCCTGTGCTTTGCCTCAGTATTTTTGCTTTTAAGGATCCATCAAAGGTTTTTTCGTACGAACTGCGCCCTATGCCGACACTCAGCCAGTTGTTGATGCCATATTCGAGGCCCAGGCGTATGGTCGACTGATCGAGGCCCCACATGTTGTAGGCGCCCTGGTTCAGGCTGCCAAAATCATGCTGAATCAAAAACTGTAATGTTCCGGCTGCAGGATTTTCGATCGATTGACCCAATACTACCCGCGTGGTTTTAAACGTGGCATAGGTATAATTGATCTGGGGTTTGTCATCTTTCAGCATATCAAGCAAATCCTGAGCTGAGGCAACGCTGGCCAAAGTTGTAAAAAGCACGAACAGTATTAAAAATCTTCTAGTACTCATAATGCTGAAATTACCGGTATAAAAGCGAATTTGACTTGTATTTATTTTACGATTGAACATTTGTTCAATTTAAGATCGCCGATAAAACCGGCACAATAGCCTTTTATTTTAACGGTGCTGCCTTTGCTGAGCGCTTTGGCTTCATCGTTATATTTTTTGAGCATTTCGCAACTGATGGATTTATCACCAAACATTGAATCGGCTTCCATGATAAATGCCACGGTTACCAGTGAGTCGTTGTCGGCCACGCGCCCCACGATACCGGTAAGTTCAATCACTTTATCATTATAGGTAAGCCCCGATTTCTGTTCGTCGGTGGTAAATTGTTTCCAGATTTCTTCTGCAGTCATGCTGTAAGCAGGAGCAGCATTTTCGATATCCTGGTGAGGTTTGTTTACATAAAATTTCCAAACCAGCGCAGCAGCAACCAGTCCTATGGCAGCAACAATAAGAGCTATTTTCAGTAACTTATTCATGAGGTTCGGTTTTAAAAGGTTAACGGAATTAGTTGTTCGGCATTCCCAGCCTGATCCAGATATCGATTTTTGACAGGTCGCAGGCTGAAAGCTTTCCCCCGTTCTGAGGCATGAAAATAAAACCAGGCTGGTGGTTTATGGCTCCCCTGATGCGTGTAATATTCGTTTTTACCGAATTGTAATTATCAGTCACCACGCCGCCTGAAGGGCTGCTGCCGCTGTGGCAGGAGTTGCAATACCCTGCAAAAACAGGTGCAACGGTACCCGAGTAAGTTACATTGGTGGTATCGCAGCCGGAACTGCCCAGGTAAAGGTCCTCTTCGTTGTCATAATAACAGCCGCCTAAAGTCAAGGCAAGTGCGATAATCAAGGCTAACGGACCAAGTGTTTTTATATTCGGAAGGTTAAAGTTCATAGGTTTAACAAATTAAAAGTAAATACTAAATTTCGAATGCTCAGGGACATGTAGTGTGAGTAGCGCCCTGCATAATCCAGATGCTGATCTTATCCAGCTGTTCATTTGTAAGGGGTGTTTTAGGCTTGGGTGGCATAAATTTCTCCGAACCCGGGTATGCTGTAACTACTTCGTAAAGTTTGCTTTTCGAGGGTTTATACGGTTCTACCAGGCTTCGGATGTCGTCGTAGTTGTTCAGCGGAGGTAATTCGTGGTCGCCGCTGCCATGGCACCCGGCAACATTGCAATTCGAATTCACAATCAGCATTATATCCCGGTCGAAACAAACTTTGGCTGTACCCGGTGCCAGTTCCGGATCGTGTGTACAAGAGGCCAGAAATAGGATTGCTGCCGTAAACGCAGCCAGTGAAATTCTTTTTATCGCGCTCATTAATTAGAAGATTTGCTGTTTAAGTTTTCCTGATCCGGTTAAAACGAAACCGGGTTAAACAATTTTGGTGATATGATTATACAAATTTACTGTTTTTTATCCGCCCCTTATGTGACAATCATCACGCTTATTTATTTAATCCCAGGCTTCGGATTTAAATGTCAATCAGGAAACATGAAAAGTAAAAAAATGTTAAATGAACATGTGTGCATTAATAATTATCCGGATCAGAGCGATATTTCGTGTAATTTTGAGATTCAAAACAAAACACTGAACTAATGACGAAATCAACAACTTACTACCTGTTATTTTTCACGCTCTTCTTTTTCAGTTTACAAGCATCCGCCCAGTTTAAACCCAAAGTTGACCCGGCCAAAACAACGCTTAAATTCAATACCTTGATGCAGTTATTGAATTATTATTATGTTGAAGATATCGATCAGCCAAAGCTGACTGACGAAGCCATAGTAGCAGTGCTGAAAGAACTGGATCCTCATTCTGTTTACATTTCGAAAGATGAAATAGAGCGAACCAACGAGCCCTTGGTCGGGAATTTCGAAGGTGTTGGCATACAGTTCCAGGTTTACAAGGATACGATACTGGTTATTTCACCGGTTCCCGGCGGTCCCTCCGAAAAGCTAGGTATTATGGCCGGCGATAAAATTATCAGGATCAATAAGCAGGATGCTTTTGGGAAAAATGTTAATACGCAGTATGTATTCGATCGCCTGCGTGGCCCCAAAGGAACAAAAGTTGATATATCGATACTTCGCAAAGGCCGCAAAGAGTTGATTGATTATACCATTGTACGCGATAAGATCCCGATTAACAGTATCGATGCCTCGTACATGCTCACCGATAATATAGGCTATATCAAACTGTCGCGTTTTGCCGCGACTTCAACCGATGAATTTGTTGATGCCGCAAACCAGCTTAAAAAACAAGGCATGAAAAGCCTGATTTTCGACCTGCGCGACAACGGAGGCGGCTACCTCAATGTTGCTTTCGACCTGGCCGACCAGTTTCTGCCAGCCGGCAAACTGGTAGTATATACCAAGGGAATACGTAGCCCGAAACAGGATTTTATTGCCACATCGCAGGGAACCTTCGAAACAGGCAAACTTGTGATCCTGATCGATGAAGGATCAGCCTCAGCGTCCGAAATTGTGAGCGGAGCTGTGCAGGACTGGGACCGTGGATTGATACTTGGGCGCCGCTCGTTTGGCAAAGGACTTGTTCAGCGGCCTTATATGTTGCCCGATAGTTCGATGGTACGGTTAACCACCGCCAGGTACTACACCCCGTCGGGTCGCTGCATTCAGAAACCTTATGTTGATGGAGAAGAAGAATACCGCGATGATATTTACAAGCGTTTCAAACATGGCGAACTTTACCATGCCGACAGCATTAAATTTCCCGATTCGCTCCGATATTTCACCCAGCATAAACGGGTTGTGTATGGTGGCGGAGGTATTATGCCCGACTATTTCATCCCGTTGGATACTTCGTTTGTTTCTAATTATTATACCGATATCCTCCGAAAAGGATTGCACAACGATTACACCATGCAGTACATCGACTCAAAGCGGAAAGACCTGCTGAAACAATATCCTGATATCAAAGCTTTTAAAGCCGGATTTACAAACGATCAGAAACTGCTCGACGATTTTGTGGCTTTCGCAGCCGGAAAGGGCGTGGCGCGAAACGATAAGGATCTGGCTATTTCGGGCGGGCAGTTAACTACGGTGCTCAAGGCATTGATAGCCCGCAACCTTTTTAATATGAATGCACAATTCGAAATACTGGGAACCAATGATGACGAATTACTGAAAGCAGTTGAAGTGATTAAAAACGATGCGTTGTTTCAAAAACTTTCGCAGACAAAATAACGATCCATCACACTGATGGCAGGCTGGTTTATGGCGCTTTAGTCATAAACCAGCTTTTTTTTATAAAAATATCGCAAAACATATATATCAATATGTAAAAACTTACCTTCGCAGTCGTAAAAATCTTTTCCCTGAATATGTCGTTACAAACCTTTAAAGTCTACTTGTTTGCTGTATTATCAATGCTTTTCTGGGGATTGTCATTCGTGTGGTTTAAAATCGTGGTTAAATGGTACGAGCCTATCACTATCATTTTTCTACGGTTGATTATTTCCGGTTCGCTGATGATGGTTTTTATGCTTCTAACCCGCAGCTGGCAAACCATTAAACGAAAACACCTGAAATACTTCCTGCTGCTTGCTTTTGCCCAGCCTTTCTGTTATTTCCTGGGCGAGAGTTTTGGATTAACGCTTGTATCTTCCACCATTGCATCGGTTATCATTGCCACCATTCCGTTGTTCAGCCCGTTTGCCGGGTATTTCCTGGTACGCGAAAAAGTGACTATACCCGTTGTGCTGGGTATTGTTTTTTCATTTTTGGGAATTATCCTGATGCTGATAAACCCCGATTTTTCACTCAATGCATCACCCAAAGGAGTTTTGCTGCTGTTCCTGGCAGTTTTTGCGGCAGTAGCATATTCCGTTATTATCCGCAAAATATCACACGAGTATAACCCGGTAACCATCATTACAAATCAGAACCTGATCGGGGCGGTGTATTTTCTGCCGTTGTTCCTGGTGTTTGATTTTCAGCATTTCATTACGGTTACGCCAACACGCGAATTAATTATGGCGTTGTTGCAGCTATCAGTGTTTGCCTCAACGCTGGCTTACGTTTTTTACATCATTGCGATTAAAGGGATAGGGGTGATCAAAGCAAATGTTTTTGCGAACCTGATCCCAGTTTTCACTGGTTTCTTCTCGTTTCTCATACTGGGCGAAACATTTACTGCGCTGAAAATTGCGGGTATGCTGCTGGTA
Source organism: uncultured Lentimicrobiaceae bacterium (assembly GCA_964400395.1). GTDB lineage: Bacteria > Bacteroidota > Bacteroidia > Bacteroidales > UBA4417 > UBA4417. Next base: position 5,222 of record CAYNVK010000194.1, read on the forward strand.
CTGTTCGGAGTTGTAGTCTCGCAGTCGGGCAGGTTAGTACAGCTGATGCTTCGCACCAAACAGAGCAAGATTTTAATGAACCGTGTAAAGTAAGTGTAAAGATTTCTGTTCTCGTTTTCTGATTGTTATCCTGAACCATAAATCAATTCTTAAACTTCTTGGATATGAAAATTCTTGTTTTGGGTGCCGGTTTGGTTGGAGGTCCTATGGCTATGGACCTTGCCGTAAATGGTGAATTTGAAGTAACATCAGCCGACAGAAGTGCGGAAGCCCTGGCGCGCCTGTCGGGCAGGCCGGGTATTACAACCATACAAGCTGACCTTGATGATGCCGATCTGTTGAAATCGCTGGTGAAACAGCACGATCTGGTGATTAGCGCCGTGCCCGGCTTTATGGGATTCCGTACACTCGAACGTGTGATTGAATGCGGTAAAAATGTGGTTGATATCGCCTTTTTCCCCGAAGATATGTTCCTGCTCGATGCCAAGGCCCGCGAAATGAACGTAACCGCGATTTGCGACATCGGTGTTGCCCCGGGCATGAGCAATGTGCTGATCGGCTATGGTGCTTCCATGCTCGATACACTCGAAAAAGGAATTACGTATGTTGGCGGTCTGCCTGTTGTAAGAACCTGGCCTTACGAATACAAAGCTGTTTTTTCACCCATCGACGTGATTGAGGAATACACACGTCCTGCCCGCTATATCGACGGAGGCCGGATGGTGGTGCGCGAAGCACTTTCTGATCCCGAAATGCTCAATTTCCCGGGTATCGGCACCCTCGAAGCTTTTAACAGCGACGGACTGCGCACCCTGGCAACCACAGTAAAAGGTGATTATTTGATTGAAAAAACACTCAGGTACAAAGGACATATCGAAAAAATGGCAGTGCTGCGCGATACTGGTTTTTTCGACAAAGAACCCATTTCCATCAACGGCACCATGATCAGTCCGCTGGAATTTACTTCAAAACTGCTTTTCCCGAAATGGAAGCTCCAGGAAGGGGAGGAGGATATCACCATAATGCAGGTAATTACCGAAGGACTTAAAGATGGCATTCGAAGGCGATATACCTGGGATTTGTACGACAGGTACGATACCGTCACCGGGGTACATTCCATGGCCCGCACCACCGGCTATACAGCTACTGTGGTTGCCAGGCTCCTGGCAAAGGGGCTCTACGACCACAAGGGTGTTTCGGCTCCTGCATACTTAGGCAAAAATGAAGCTATCGTTAAA
>CAYNVK010000195.1:0-6444 GCA_964400395.1 uncultured Lentimicrobiaceae bacterium
GATGCCACGGCTAAAAACTGGTCGAGGGCTTTATCCTTCTGGTTGCTTTTGAGGTAACAAAGGCCCAGGTACCATTCGGCATGTTCGATATACAGGTTATCATTCTGCCTGATGATTTCGTTAAAAGCATTGATTGCGTTGGCGTAATTATGGATTTCGATATTGGAAATCCCGTAGTAAAACTTTACAGCGATATTGGATGCATCTTTATCAATAATTTTCTTAAACAATGTGGCTGATGATGCGAAATCCTTCTGCTGAAATTTGAGCACGGCTTCCACCAGGTTCTGATCACCGCGGGTTTGGTCGACGATGTTTTCGGAACTATAAAATTCGGTGAAGAGCGCATCGCCCGAGATGTTTCGGGGAGTTTGCAGGTAAAGCGTTGCCGCCACGGCACAAAGCAGCAGCAGCGATGCGGCAGCATACCACCATTTGCGGCTTTGCAAACGCACTACCGGAACCTCCGCTTTAGCAACCCGGTTGGCATTGATAACGGCAATTAATTTTTGCCTCAGGTCGATAATATCTTCCCTTTCGAGCGCCGAATCAATGTGCTGCGAAAGCTTTAACTCATCGGCCAGGTCAGGATTGGTGCGCAGTTCCTTTTCGAATGCTTTTCGCTCGTCAGGGGCCATTTCATGAGCAAGAAATTGCTCAATACTGGCTGAATGTTTTAAATTGGTTGTCATAATCGTTTTTCTTTTTGATATCAGTTCTAAAAGTCAGATAGTTTATGATAAACAGGGTGAATTATTTGCATTTGCTGAAAAAATCGGCCGGCAGCATTTTTACGTTCAGTTCCTGTCCGTCGGTGTACACGCCCGGATCGAACTGGTCAGGATTTACCTGTGGACTGGTTAGCCCGGTAACTTTAAATTCGGTGCGCCGGTTGGCCTGGTGTTCGGCAGCGGTACATTGCACGCCATCGGAACATTTATTCACCAGCTGGGTTTCGCCATAGCCTTTGGCCGTGATCCTGCTACGTTCAATACCCGCATTTACGATGTATTTCACGGCCGATTCGGCACGGTTTTGCGACAGCCTGTTGTTGTAGGCAATGGATCCGCGGCTGTCAGTATGTGAACCCAACTCAACATTGATGGCATTTTCCTTCATGATACGCACCAGGTTGTCCAGTTGAGGCACGGCATCTTTGCGGATGTTGTATTTATCGAAATCGTAATAAATATTTTCAACGTTAAATGTTTTGTTAATCACCAGTTTGTCGAGAATTAATTCGCGTGGTACCGAACTTGTGGTACCCGGCGTAACTGAACTCAATGTCATGGGTAAGCAGTCGGCAATATAATTGTTCATCATTGCTTTAACCATGATATCGCCCGGCTTTGACACCTGTGTTTTGAAGGCGCCGTCGGCATTGGTTTTAAGCACTTTTACATTCCCGCTTGCCTGGTCGTACACAAAAACCGTTGCCCCGGCAAGGGGTTGCATGCTGGCCTTATCTTTTACCAGGCCTGCGATGAGGGCAGGCTGAACAGGTGCCGGTGGCGCAACGCGGAAAGCATAAATATCGTCGCTACCCGAACCTCCCGGCCTGTTGGATGAGAAAAACCCGCCCTTTGCCTGTGGGGCAAAAGCTATGGCAAAATCATCGAAAGAGCTGTTGATCGGCGGCTGAAGATTTTGTGGTGTGGACCAGTTGCCGTTTTCATTTTTACAACTGAAAATATCCATGGAACCATAGCCCGGGTGCCCGTTGCTTGAAAAATAGAGGGTTCCGTCAGTATGCATGCTGGGGAACATCTCGTTTTCGGAGGTATTTACTGTTGGTCCCAGGTTAACCGGTTTCCCCCAGGTATCGCCTTCGCGATTACACATCCAGAGGTCAGTGCCACCTTGTCCACCGGGCATGTCGCTTACAAAATACAGGGTTTTCCCATCGGCCGAAAGAGCAGGATGCCCTACAGAGAAATCCTTACTGTTCAGGAAAAAGGGTTTAACCTCGCCCCATTTACCATCCGTTTTTTCGGCATAATAAATTTTCAGCATGTTTGTTTTGTAAATGCCTTCGCGTTTGGCTTTACCAAAAAATGAACGCGTAAAATAAATGCTGTTTCCATCAGCACTAAAGGCGGCCGGCCCATCGTGATAGGGCTGGTTAAATTTGGCGTCGAATGCTGAAACCGAACCCATGTCGCCGCTAAAATCACCGGGAACCGAAGGACTTGATTTCATCAGGTTCAGGTAACCACGGCCGGTCCAGCCGTATTTTTTGCCTTCGGCCGGATTGTTGTTAAAATCGGAGGCAAACACCAGGTCGCCATTATACAAAGCCGGCCCGAAATCGCTTTGGTCGGTATTGATATTGTTCACATGGTTAACTTCAAAACCGGGAGCCAGGTTTTTCCAGGGGCCCAATACGCTGTCGCAGTGTGCTGCATAGCGCACTCCCCTGCTGTCAGCAGGATTTTTTCCGGCATAGGCCAGGAACATTTCGCGTGCTTTCACATAATTACCGCTTGCCTGCAGTGCCTGTGCATAATAGAAAAAAGCTTCAGGTTTGGCATTGGGCAGGGTAACCACCTCAGCATAAGTAGCTTTGGCATTCATGATATCATGCTGCATGCGGTAACATTCGGCAAGCAAGGGAAGCGCTGCATCGTGTGTTTTTTCCTTTTTTTCAGCTTTTTTCAGGATATCAATAGCTTTCGCGTAATCGTATTTATCCATTTTTTTCTGCGCCTTGTAAACCGGCTGGCAACCGATCAGTGCAGCGAGCCCGAAGCTCATCAATAAAACAAATTTGATTTTTTTCATACTTTTTGAGGTTTTATCTTTTGATCCGGGAGCCCGGGCCTTTTGCAGAATCCCAGGCACCCGTATCATGTATTACTTATTTTTCTTTGCCCTGCAGGTAAATCCAACCGGTACGGGAGCCCACATTGTCGATGGTAAGGATGTAATAATAGGTACCCGAAGGCAGCACTTCGCCCTTGGTATTGGTACCATCCCAAACCACATCTTTGTTATCGTAGCCGGTGAGCTCTTTTACTTTATCGCCCCAGCGGTTGAAAATAACCACGGTGTTATCGGGGTAATCTTCGATGCCGCGAATAATCCAGCCATCGTTGCTGTTGTCGTTATTTGGGGTAATAAGGTTGAAAATAAGCAGGTTATCGACCCTAGCTTTCACCCGGATAAATACCGTTGCTGTATCGCAAACCGCGGGATCGCCGTTGTCGCAGATCATGTAACAGAATTTGTCGTCGCCTATATACTTATCTTTCGGGGTGTAGGTAATTGTATTATCAGCATTAACCGTTACGCTGCCGTATGTTGGATTTCCACAAATGGTAACAGTAATTGACTCCCTGCCAGGAATGGCATCGTTGGCCAGCACAGGGATAACGGATGACGTATTTACACCAGTAGTATCGGTATCATTAACCGCGGTCAGCGCAATTGAAACCACCGCCTGATCCTGTGCCGCACAACCCGTAACTATATCGAGCACGGTTAGCACGAATGGGGTTTGCTTGTTCAAAGCAATTGTTTGAGGTGCGTCAACTACCGGGTTCACCAGCGAAGCCGATGGTTCCCAGCTCCATGCGTATACTCCCGATCCCCCGCTTGCTGTGCCATGCAAAGTGGCGGCTGTGCCCGAAGGAATTACCTGGTTGGCGCCGGCACTCAGGGTTATACCCGTAACTATGGTCAGCGTCATTTGATCCTGTGCTACTTCGGTGCCGCATACCGGGTTACCCGAAGCCTTCAGGGTAAGGATAACTTTCCCGGTAAAGTCAGCAGCCGGGGTAAACGTCGGGCTGAGATTGGTAACATCGGACAGCGTACCTGCAGAAGCCGGAGCATATTCCCAAAGCAGCGAGCTATAGTTAATTGCAGAAGCGTGTTGTACTTTAAATGATGCGCTGTTGCAGAATGTTTCGTCGTTGCCTGCATCAGCAGCAGGTGCAGGAGCAAACGCCAGCGTTAATGCATCCGTTGATTCGCCGCAGGGCGTTATTCCCGTGCCGCTCATGGTTAATACCACCGATCCTGAAGCTATGTCGGCAGCTGCCGGAGTATAGGTCGGATTCACCATTGTAGCATCATCAAAAGTTCCTTGCCCGCTACTGGTCCAGCGAACGGTTGTAAAATGTTGCGCAGCAGCGCCGGCAAGCCTGAAAGAAGCAGCCTTTTCGCAGATAGTAGTATCGCGACCAGCAGTAAGCAGCACCGAAGGAACTACATTGATAAATAATGTATCGTTGGTGCAGCGTACCGGTTGCGGAACCGCGTTATCGCAAACCGAAATCACCACCTGATCGGGACCAAAGTAAGTTAATTCGGGCGTATAAGTATAATCGCCGTTGGCCTGTAAGCTGAATGTTCCATGTGCCGGGCCCGAAAGCTGCACCAGTGTAGCTGTGAGCGCACTGCCATCGGGATCGTTGTCGCCGTTGGCCAACAGATTTCCAGTAATGGCCGAAGTATTACAGGTGGTTTCGTGCTCATTAAATGTTAAAGGTGCATCGTTTACCGAAATCACATCAATATTTATCAAAGCAGTATCGCAGAGCACGGGCGAGCCGTTATCGCAAACCTGTATACAAACCTGGTCGTTACCATGGTAATTGGCATTGGGGGTGTAGGTAAAGCAAACCTGGTCGCCGGTTACCTCAGGTGCACTCAGGGTACCATGGGCAGGATTTCCGCAGACGCTTGCCGTAAATACTGAAGCTGCATCGGGGTCGGTAATCGGCAGGCAAACCGTAACCAGGTTATCCTCAGTGGTAGTGAGCGTTAATCCAGTTACTACAGGAGCATCATTAACAGGTATTACATTTATAGTAACCACAGCTGTATCGCACAATGCCGGTTTCCCGTTATCGCACACCTGTATACAGAAGTTGTCGTTCCCGTTATAATCCGGATTCGGGGTATAGGTAATGCAAACCTGGTTGCCGGTAACAACAGGTACGCCCAGTGATCCATGTGCCGGGTTACCACAGATGGTCGCGCTGAATAAGGATCCGGCATCAGCATCGGTAACCGGAATACAAACCGTAATAGGTTTATCTTCGGTAGTTACCACCGAAGTACCGTTTGCAACAGGTGCATCGTTGGTAACTGTAATGGTTACAGTGGCTTCGCTGCAGTTGGTCCCGTTAAGGACTTCGCAAACCTGGTACACCAGGTAATACACACCTGCCGGAGTTTCGGGAGCAACAACAACGCTGCTGCCTGCAAGCGACACTCCTGCGTTTGTGCTCGATATCAGACTGATAATTACATCAGAAGGATTGATAGCATTACCATTGAGCAAGTCATTTGCCAGAATATCAGCCACAGCGGTACCGCCATTTATGCCACTGATAGTTCCTGCATCATTTACAGCAAGTATTGGAGCCTCCGTAACATTGATAGTTACCTTGGCCTGGTCGCAGTTTGCCGGGTTCAGTATTTCACAAACCTGGTAAGTTATGGTGTACGTTCCCGCTGGCGTGCCGGGCGCAACTGTAACTTCGCCGGTAGCGGGATTGAGCACGATATGCGGATCAGCAGCAGGCGTAATTATGGTAATGGTTACTTCTGCCGGATGAATTGCAGCGCCGTTCAGCTCATCGTTATCCAACACATTCCAAACTGCCTGCCCGCCGGTCATTCCGTTTGCGGTACCCGCATCAGCCATAGCGTCGATGACAGCAGCCGTAACATGAATGGTAACCACGGCCTGTGTGCAGTTCGAAGGATGAATGGCTTCGCAGATCATATAGGTGAGGCGATAAATGCCTGCTGCCGTGCCCGGTTCAACGGTTACACTTCCATCGGCATTCAACCTGATTTTCATGGATGGATTTCCATTCGGATCAAGGCTGCTGATTTGCGTCATAATTACATCATTCGTCGTAGGATTGGTTCCGTATAAAAGGTCGTTGAGCAACACATTACTGATTGCCACGCCACCCGTATAGCCGTTAATGGTTATGCCTGCATCGTCGACAGCAATTATTTCGTTGTCGATAATAGTGGCTGTGGCTGTAGCTGATGAAATGCTGATCCCCAGGCCTGCGGCATCGCTGATGGCAATAGTTCCTGTAAAGGATTCGTTTGGTTCCGACACCAGGTCGCCAAGTATCTCAACCGGGATGTTGAGGCTGGTAGTGCCTGCCGGAATGGTGTAACTTACCGCATTTTGCGCGGTATAGTCGGATCCCGCCATTGCCGATCCATTTGTAGTAGTGAAACTTATCACAATGTCCTTTTCGGCAGGAGCATTCAGCGATACAATAAAGTTCTGGGTTTGGGTGCCATTGATTTCGGTAACAGCAAATCCATTCAGCGACAGGCTGAGTGATTCGTCGTCGATGATGGTTCCCAATCCTGAATTATCGCTGAGTGTAACATCGCCGGTACCATCCAGATTGCTGAGATTTACAGTGTATATTTCGGTGGGTTCAGCTATGGCATCATTAACAA
>CAYNVK010000196.1:0-6426 GCA_964400395.1 uncultured Lentimicrobiaceae bacterium
AATTTGTTGAGCGTAAACAGATTAAAATCGGGGAAATACTGATTCCCATCAGCGACACTTACCAGAAAAATTTCTTCGAGCTGATTGAAAAGCATAAAATGATGTAGGAAGGATTGGGGATGTGGGATGTTGGATGTTGGATTGCGGAATTCGGATTGCGGATTGCGGATTACATCTCTGAACAAACCTTAACCCTTATACCTTACAACTTACACTATTCACTTTTCACTCTTCACTATTCACTATTCACTCTTCCCATTCCCCCTGCCAGCTAAAAAGCCCGTCGAAAATGCCGCCTGCAGGTTATAACCGCCGGTGTCGCCGTCGAGGTCGAGTACTTCGCCGGCAAAATAAAGCCCGGGTACAAGTTTCGACTCCATCGTTTTAGGATTTACCTCTGCCAGGCTTACCCCTCCTGCGGTTGCCATTGCCATATTAAAACCACCCACTTTTTCGACCACAAAAGGGTATTCGCAAAACGCGGCTACCAGTTGGTTTCGCTGTAGTTTGGTGATTTCTGCCAGCCGTGTTTCAGGCTCTATTGATATCGATTTTAAAATCAGCAACAGCAGGCTGCGCGGCACATCAAATTTTTTCAGATAAGTTTGAATGGCTGTTTTTCCTTCCTTTTCCGAAGCAGCTATCAATGTATTCCGGAAATTGTCTGCTTTATCATCCACAAAATTGATCCTGAGCTGATCGCCGCTCAGTATGTTTCGCGAAAAATCAAGTATTCCGGGGCCACTCAGGCCTTTATGCGTAAACCCGATATCGCCGCGATGCTCTCCCAGTTTTTTGTCGCCGCGGTACAAATAAACCAGTTTATCCTGCACTGAAACTCCCGCTATGGATGCCATCGTGTAATTGCGCACAAAAACTGGACTTAAAGAGGGTTTGGGTGGCACAATGGCATGCCCGAGTTGTTTTGCAAAATGGTATCCATCGCCGGTTGATCCGGTAGCCGGGTACGACATGCCGCCGGTTGCAATTACAAGCATGCGCGACGAATATACGCCTCCCGAAGTAGTTATTACAAAACCTGCTGACGATTTTGCGACATTGAGCACCTGCTGCCTGCACGATATCTGAACCCCTCGGCGCGCACATTCACGCATCAGCAGCTGCAACACATCTTCCGATTTCTGACTCGCCGGGAATACTTTACCATTCTTATCCACAACGGTATCCAGGCCATGCTGGTTACAAAACTGCACCAGGTCGGTATTGGTAAAAGCATGCAAAGCTGTTTTCAGGAAACGGTGGTTATCGCCATAGTGCTCAAAAAAATCACTCAGCTTACACTGGTGCGTAATATTACAGCGACCGGTGCCCGATATCAGCAGCTTTTTACCCGGCTTTTCATTTTTTTCGAGCACAATAACCTTTTGTCCGCCACAATGCATGGCTGCAAAAAGCCCGGCAGGACCGGCTCCAATTATAATAACGTCAGCTGTAATCAAAAATCAGGGTTGGATTTATGGTTTAAAAGGCAAAATTAAAAAGAAAGTTGAGGCTTGCGGTAAAAGCAAATCAACGCTTATGTTAACCCAGCCTGGAATTACACTGTAGCAGGGGTTTTATCGGTACTGATCCCGTTTTTAAACGCAAGCTGGTCGTACACAATTTTAAACCACACGAATATACAGGGCACCGCTTTAAGCGAATAGGGTATCACGTATTCGTTGCGTATAAACCGGGGAAAGATATCAGTTGGCGATAAGGAGGTAAACACAAACGCTAATACCAGCAGTACGATGTTGAGCGTGCTCATACGGCCGGCAACAAACCAAAGCGCAACCCCCGACATGGCAATAATAAATGTCGGCGACTCGGCTTTGTGATTGAATATCACCACCCATATTAATACGCTGGCCAATGCCAGTATCCTGAAATCGAAGTAGCGGTAACTTTTTAATTTATAAAACGGAACCATAAACAATGCAGCCCCGGCGAGCACAACGGCAAGTTTATTAACATCGGTGCCCAGCCACGAATTTAACCAGCCCATTACCGAATACCCGTACGAAATATCGTGATCGTGGTACAGCATGTTCCAGTACGATCTGAACAAAAACTCGTATTGCTGAAAACCTACAAAAATTAAGGGGATTACAAAAAGCACTGCCGACCAAAACAAAGTATACAGGGCCAGCTTCATTTTTTGCGGATAAAACAGGAACAGGGCAAAACCAACGATACCAAACAATTTAACATACACCGTAAAAACAACGCACAAGCATGCCCACAGGAATTTTTCTTTTTCCAGCAGACCGAAAGTCAGGATTAACAATCCGGCCATAAGTGCATTGGATTGGCCATTTTGCAGTGAAGTCATCAGCTCGATCAAACAGAGCGCCAGGAGTATATTTTTCTTTTTATCCGTAATACCGGGCAGGTAATAAATTGCAAAAACCAGCAGCAGCGCATTAAACAGGTTCCAGAGGTTGTAGCCCAGCCAGTCGGGAAAAATGGCAAACGCCCCGAAAAAGGCTGCAAATGTGGGCGTATATTTATACAAATCCCATTGCTCATCGGGGTACAAAATATACAAATCCTTGTTATCCCTCAGGTGGTGGAATGAGTTAGCGAATATCACATAGTTGTTGTAGTGTGTATATTCTTTACCGCCTTCAACAAATGTTTTCTTTGAGCGGGTGAGCGCCTGTATGCTTGCTACCAGCGAAAGCAGCACCACAACGTACACCAGGTATTCCTTTTTAAATGCTATTTTACTAAAAAAATTCTTCATAAAATTTATTGTTCAGTTTTATGAGGCAACGATAACGATTTCAAAAGATAGTTCAGTTTGCAAACTGTTTTTAAAAGGTGAACGAAAATAATAAAAATTACCAAACAACCGAACAACAATAAGCTTGTGCTATTCCTCTTTCCGTTTGTACAAGGGTAAATTTGCCTGCCGTGCAATGCTTTCCGATGCCATCATACCTTCGTGGCTGAAAGGCCATATAAACAAGGCTTTGAGCGGATTTTCGGCCCGTATTTTTTCAATGGCTGCGGCAGCCAGTGTCTTTGTAATCCCCTGCTGCCTGTATTCGGGCAACACCAGAGCGGAACATAAGTATAATGCATCATACGCAACATCTTCGGGCGTAAGTTCAAATAATTCCTTCTCGGTGATTTCACAGGCTAAAAACCGGTTCATTAAGCTGATTGTGGTTGGTATGCACAAAACCCAGGCAACAGGCCCGTTGCCATCAGTGTATTCCGATACTGAAGCCGGATGCAGGCGCAGCATGCGCTCAATAACGTGTTGGTCGACATCAAGCTGGCTGGGATCATTTTTAACATCAAAAACATCGGTTGCCAGCTGAATCATCCGCTCAAGATTGCTTAATGCCATACGTCAAAGTTTTTTAAAATTACACCCGGCCTTTTTGGCCAATCTGATATGTTGAAAAATAAACTGACAAACACACATTGCTGTAGACATCACATTGCAGTGCCAATTATAAATGTAGTTTCTTTAACTGCCATTTCAGCACAAATAACGTAAGAAGAGATGAGGTCAGATCGGCAACAGGGCCTCCAAGCCACACTCCATTCAGTCCTAAAAAGTGTGGAAGAATAAGAAGTGCAGGAATGAGAAACACGACTTGCCTTGTAAGTGAAAGATAAATAGAAACTTTTGCTTTTCCGATAGATTGAAAAAAGCTGGATGCCACAATCTGAAATCCTACTATCGGAAACATCATCATATTAAGCCGCATGCCATTGACCGACAACTTAATAAGCTCACTATTATTTGTGAAAGCTGATGAAATCTGTTCAGGGAAAATTTCAGCTAGCAAAAATCCAAAAAAGGTTACACAAGTCCCTGCGAGAATAGTTAGTTTGAATGTTCGTAAAACCCTTGGAATTTGACGTGCGCCATAATTGTATCCTACAATTGGCTGCATTCCCTGGTTAAACCCAATAACTACCATTACCGTTAAGTTTCCAATGCTGTTTATTATACCAAAAGCTCCGATTGCGTAATCTCCACCATATTTTCCAAGGCTTAGATTCAGGATAGAAATTACAATGCTGGCACTTAGCAGCATTAAAAAACTCGACATCCCGATTGATATAATATCTTTGATGATAGCCTTCTTTAGCTTCATGTAACCTGGAAGAAAATGAACGAAACTAGCGATTTTCGAGAAGTGCAGAACAGCCCAAATTGTACCTATGAGCTGTGCAATTACAGTTGCTAAAGCAGCTCCTCTGATTCCCCAATGAAACGTGAAAATGAATAAAGGAGCCAGTGCAAGATTCATCCCGACTGTGATAAGCGTTGTAACCATCGCCTTTCCGGGATAGCCCGATGCCCGCATAATGTTGTTAAGCCCAAGATAAAGATGAGTGAAGACATTTCCCAATAAAATCACTTGCATAAATTCCTCTGCATAAGGCAATGTTTCTTTACTGGCACCAAGGGTGTATAGAATTGGCTCCAGAAAAATAAAAGTGATTATGGCAACAGCAATTCCCAGTATAACATTTAGCATTACAGCATTGCCAAGTATCTGAGTTGCTCCTTTCCGGTCATTCTGCCCAAGCCTGATGGACACCATAGCACTGGCACCCACCCCTACCATTGCGCCAAATGCCGCTGTTATATTCATGAGGGGAAAGGTCAGTGCCAATCCCGAAATAGCCAGCGGGCCAACACCTTGCCCAATAAAAATCCTGTCGATAATATTATAAAGAGAAGCTGCAGAAGTAGCAATTATTGCAGGGACAGAATATTGCAACAACAATTTTCCCAGTTTCTCTTTACCTAAATTATCGGCAGTGCTTCTAGCTGTACTTTTTTTTCGCATAAACCAATCCCTGGTTTTCGTGTTTCAAATTCAAGAGTTGAATAGATTGGATTGACTGGCAAATGCAAATCCAAACCTACAATGAACAGAACAATACTTTTAGTTGAAGTTAGAAATAATACTCTAAATTCGATAGAATTCTGACAAATAAAAAATGTCATCAACTTTATTGCTGATGACACTTTGAGCGGAAAAAGGGATTCGAACCCTCGACCCTCAGCTTGGGAAGCTGATGCTCTACCAACTGAGCTACTTCCGCGTTAAGGCTGCAAAAATAAGAAATGATTGCAGTTATTCATCAAAAAAATAAAAAAAAGCTATTCCTGCACCAAAACCATGTAACCCCAGGCAGGTAACGAGAAACAGGGTGCTTCGCCCAATGTGATCTTCATGCCGCTTTTCAGATCGGTATAGGCCCCCTGGTACCCATCGCCGGCCAGGCTAAAGTCCACATTTACCTTGCTCAGGTTCAGCATAACAACTATTCCTTTTCCGTCGCTTTGTCGCGTGAAACCAAATACCTGCTCATCGCGGGTGGTGGACAGCAAACGGAAATCCGATTTAGGCTGCAGGCTGCGCAGGGCAGGATTATGCATCCTGAGTTGCGCCAGTTTACGGTACAGCAAAGCCATTTTATCGTCTTTCCATTCAATACAATCCTTATCAAAAAACGAAAGCCTGCGGTAGTTTCCGGCTTCCATGCCTGAGTAAATAAGCGGCATACCAGGCAACGTGAAAATAAGTACAGCAAAGGCTTCGAGTGCAAAATGCAGGCGCTCAATCTCCGATCCGTTCCACGAGTTTTCGTCGTGGTTGCTGATAAACATCAGGTTATCGGCACCAGCCGGAAAATCAGTGATCTCGGAAGGAATGCGCCAGCGGATTTCGTCGGCTGTGTATTTGCCGGCGGCTATATCGTTCCACACATGCATCAGGTTCCAGTTATAAAGCACATCGAAGGCCTCTTCGGTCAAATCGCGCTGATCGGCTTCGGCAAGCATGAAAACATGTTTTACAGCTTCCAGTTCCTTACGTGCCTGGTTCCAGAAATCGGTAGGCACAAGCATGGCCATATCGCAACGGAAGCCATCGATGTTTGTTTTTTGAATCCAGAACTTCATGGCCTCAATCATGGCCAGCCTCAGGTCGGGGTTTGTGTAATCAAGGCCAACCACATCTTCCCATTCGGGGAAAGGCGGATGTACCTCGCCTGCTTCGTTGCGGCGATAAAAGGCCGGAAATTCATCAACCCAATGGTGATCCCAGGCCGTATGGTTGGCCACCCAATCGAGGATTACATACATTCCCAGGGCATGAATTTCGTTTATCATATCGATAAACTCTTCCATGGTTCCATAGGCGGAATCGATTTGGCAGTAATTGCGGATGGAATAGTAACTGCCCAGCGTACCCTTGCGGTTTTTGATGCCGATGGGCTGCAAGGGCATAAACCAGAGTATACCTGCGCCAAGCTTTTTTAAGCGAGGCAGGTGCTGCCTGAATTCGCTGATGGTTCCTCCGGGCGTATATTGCCTCAGGTTCACTTCGTACACAACCTGGTTGCGCGCCCATTCGGGGAAAATATATTTTTGACTCACGTTAT
>CAYNVK010000197.1:0-6407 GCA_964400395.1 uncultured Lentimicrobiaceae bacterium
ACTACTTCGGGGAAAATGATCTGTTCGGTAATTCCCATGGTGAAGTTACCACGACCGTCGAAACCTTTAACATTAATTCCGCGGAAGTCGCGAACACGGGGAATAGCGATAGCTACAAGCCTGTCGAGGAATTCGTACATCTTTTCACCACGAAGCGTTACACGTACACCTACCGGCATATTTTTACGCAACTTGAAGTTGGAGATATCCTTTTTTGACTTGGTTGAAACTGCTTTCTGACCAGCGATAGCTGTCATTTCAGCAACACCAACATCTATAATTTTTTTATCAGAAATTGCTGTTCCGAGTCCCTGGTTCAAACAAATTTTAACCAGTTTAGGAACCTGCATATGATTTTTGTACTGGAACTGTTCCGTTAGTGCAGGAATCACTTCCTTGTGGTACTTTTCCTTAAGGCGAGCTGAATATTCCATTATTTAATTACCTCCCCGGTTTTTTTTGAAACTCTGACAGATTTATTGGTTTTTTCATCTTTTTTATGACCAACGCGGGTTGCTTTGCCATTGGCATCAACAAGCATCAGGTTCGAGATGTGAATAGGCATTTCCTGTTTCAGGATTCCGCCTTTTGGGCTTTTTGCGTTGGGTTTGGTGTGTTTGGTAGCCAGGTTAACATTTTCAACGATGGCCTTGTACTTTTCCACAACCACTTCCAAAACTTTACCGGTTTTTCCTTTCGAATCGCCGGCAAGGATCTTCACGTTGTCCCCTTTTTTAATATGAACTTTATTACTCATGGTATATGTTAATTAAAGCACTTCAGGTGCAAGTGAAACAATTTTCATGTACTGTTTTTCCCTGAGTTCCCTTGAAACCGGTCCAAAAATACGGGTACCGATCATTTCACCGGAATTGTTAAGAAGAACTACGGCATTGTCATCGAACCTGATATAAGAACCATCGGCGCGACGAATTTCCTTACTGGTGCGAACCACAACCGCTTTAGCTACAGTTCCTTTTTTGATGTTACCTGAGGGTAGGGCTTTTTTCACCGAAACGATGATTTTATCGCCAACGGAAGCATACTTCCTGCGGGTACCGCCGAGCACCCTTATGCAGAGTACTTCTTTTGCACCGCTATTGTCAGCTACCGTAAGTCTTGATTCCTGCTGTATCATAATTATTTAGCTCTTTCAATGATTTCAACTAATCTCCAACATTTTGTTTTGCTCAGCGGACGGGTTTCGGATATACGAACTGTGTCGCCGATGCCGCATTCGTTCTTTTCGTCGTGTGCAGCAAATGTTGAGGTCTTTTTTACAAACTTATGGTATTTAGGGTGTTTTACACGCCTCTCGACCTGAACTACAATGGATTTCTCCATTTTATTGCTTACAACAAGACCTATTTTTTCTTTTCTGAGGTTTCTTTCTTCCATTGCTGTGAAAATTTTTATTTGTTAGCCTTGTTAGCTGCTACCGATTCTAATTCACGCTTGTGCACTTCGGTTACCAAACGGGCAACGGTTCTGCGATAAGCTTTTATCTTGTTGGGGTTCTCAAGCGGAGATACAGCATGGTTCATTTTCAGCTTGTTAAGCTGCATGCGTTCTTCGTCGAGTCTTTCAATCAACTCAGGAGTTGACAGTTCACGAATAACTTCTTGTTTCATTTTGCTTCTTTTATACGATTGGCAACTTCTTGATTATCGGTCCGCCAGATTAAGCTAAATTTTCTTCGTAATCGCGGCGAACAACGTATTTCACGGCGATAGGGAGTTTTTGGGCACCTAAGCGGCAGGCTTCTTTTGCAACTTCTTCAGGTACGCCTTCCAATTCGAAGAGTAAGCGGCCTGGAGTAACACGTGCAACGAAATATTCGGGAGCACCTTTACCTTTACCCATACGTACTTCGGCAGGTTTCTTGGTAACAGGCTTGTCAGGGAAAACCCGGATCCACAGCTGACCTTCACGTTTCATAAAACGTGTAATGGCCTGGCGTGCTGCCTCAATCTGACGACCGGTAAGCCACACTTCTTCAAGGGCTTTGATACCAAATGAACCGAAGGATAATTCAGCTCCGCGTTTGGCATTTCCTTTCATTTTACCTTTCTGCTGCTTCCTGTATTTTGTTCTTTTAGGCTGTAACATCGCTAAAACTATATGATGATGAGTACTTTATTCCTTAATTATTTCTTATTCCTGGGCCGACGGTCACCTCCGCGATCGCCTCCGCGTTCGCGGTCACCACGTGGGCCTTTGCCTGATGGGCGGTTGGTACCATGGGTTGGTTTATCTTTAACCATGTTCTCAACACCTGGAACAAGATCAACTTTACCGTATATTTCGCCTTTGCAAATCCAGGTTTTGATACCTAATTTACCGTAAGTAGTTTGTGCTTCGGCCAATGCATAGTCGATATCGGCGCGCAGGGTATGCAAGGGGATACGACCTTCTTTGAACTGTTCGCGGCGAGCCATTTCAGCACCACCCAAACGACCTGAAATCTGTACTTTTACGCCTTCGGCTCCAATACGCATCGCTGATGTGATAGCAGTTTTGATAGCCCTACGGTATGAGATACGTCCTTCGAGCTGGCGGGCAATGGTATTACCAACGATAACAGCATCAAGTTCCGGACGTTTGATTTCTGATATATTTATCTGTACTTCCTTACCGGTAAGTTTCTTGAGTTCTTCTTTCAGTTTATCAACTTCCTGTCCGGCTTTGCCGATGATGATACCTGGGCGGGCAGTATTAATTGTGACAGTTACCAGCTTCAGAGTACGTTCGATATAGATGTGTGATATACCGGCTTTTGATAAACGGGCATTCAGATATTTACGAATCTGATCGTCTTCAACCAGTTTATTTTCAAACTTTTTACCACCGTACCAGTTAGAATCCCATCCTTTGATGATACCTAACCTGTTGCCGATTGGATTACACTTTTGTCCCATTAGGCTGCTTGATTATTTAGTTACTACTTCGGTTTCTACTTTTTTCGCTTTGCTGTCAATAATCACAGTTACGTGATTTGAGCGCTTTTTGATGCGGTGAGCACGTCCTTGCGGAGCAGGCTGTACCCTTTTTAAAGAGCGGCCTTCATCAACTTTCACTTCTTTTACGAAGAGATTGCTGTCTTCCATGCGAACACCTTCGTTTTTCTGCTGCCAGTTAGCCAGGGCCGATTTAAGAAGCTTACCTAGTTTTTCTGCGGCGTAGTTAGGTGTGTGTTGCAGAATGTGCAATGCAGTTTCTACATTTTTTCCACTTACCAGGTCGGCTACAAGCCTCATTTTCCTGGGTGACGAAGGGCAGTTGTTCAGTTTGGCAAAATACAATGATTTGTTTGCCTCTTTTTTCTGCTCTGCTGAATTATGTTTTCTTGATCCCATTGTTGCTACGTCTTATTACTTCTTACCTTTATTTCCGGCATGTCCCCTGAAAATACGGGTAGGGCTGAATTCTCCGAGTTTATGTCCAACCATGTTTTCGGTTACATATACAGGAATAAATTTATTCCCGTTATGAACAGCTATAGTCTGGCCCACAAAGTCGGGAGTTATAGTTGATGACCTCGACCATGTTTTGATTACAACTTTCTTTTTACTTTCAATCAGGTCGAGAACCTTTTTTTCAAGTCTATAATCAATAAAGGGGCCTTTTTTTAGCGAACGGCTCATGATGCTATATTTATTAGATTACTTCTTCCTTCTTTCAATGATATACTTATTCGAAGCTTTGGCTTTTGCACGTGTTTTGAAGCCTTTAGCTGGTGTACCCTTACGTGTACGTGGATGACCTCCGGTAGCTCTACCTTCACCTCCACCCATTGGGTGATCAACAGGGTTCATAACAACAGCACGAACGCGTGGGCGACGACCAAGCCAGCGTGAGCGGCCTGCTTTACCTGAGATTTCGAGCTGGTGGTCGCCATTGGAAACCATACCAACTGTAGCTTTGCAGGTTTGCAGTATCAGGCGGGTTTCACCTGAAGGCATTCTGACTACGGCAAACTTACCGTCGCGCGACATCAGCTGAGCTGATGCACCGGCACTGCGTACCATTTTTGCACCTTGTCCCGGACGAAGCTCGATATTGTGAATCATAGTTCCGAAAGGAATTTCACTCATAAAAAGTGTGTTTCCAACTTCGGGAGCTGCTCCAAGTCCGGACATGATTTGCTGTCCTACTTTGAGTCCTTGTGGTGCAAGGATATAACGTTTTTCGCCATCGGCATACCATACGAGGGCAATGCGTCCAGTGCGGTTTGGGTCGTATTCGATCGTCTTTACAACGGCCGGAATATTATCTTTTTCGCGTTTGAAATCGATTACGCGGTAATGTTGCTTATTACCACCGCCCATGTAACGCATAGTCATTTTGCCATCGTGATTACGACCACCAGACTTATGCTGAGGTTCAAGCAAACTTTTCTCGGGCACCGATGCGGTGATTTCGTCGAAGGTGCTGATAACCTTGAAACGCTGACCAGGTGTGGTTGGTTTGAATTTCTTGAGAGCCATTATTCCTTAGATATTGCTGTAAAAATCTATTGATTCGCCTTTAGCTAACGTGATGATAGCTTTTTTAAATGAATTGGTTTTGCCTGTAAGAACCCCGCTCTTGGTGTTGCGTGATTTCAGTTTACCGGCATATGTCATGGTATTGACTTCTTCTACTTCAACGCCATACAATTCCTTGACAGCTTTTTTGATTTGCAGTTTGTTGGCACGTTTGTCAACAACAAATCCATATCGTCCCAGTTTTTCGCCCAGGGCTGTCATTTTTTCAGTTATGATCGGCTTGATGATGATACCCATCGCTTTTCTATTTAAAGTGTTATTGCTAACAGTATTTATTAATTTTCGAACGATTTTTCAACTTCACTTACCGAACTTACCAGGAAGACCAGGTTTTGAGCGTTGAGGATATCGTATGTATTCAGGTCGCAGGCGCGGGTAACTTTTGCCCTTTTCAGGTTGCGAGCCGAAAGAACCAGGTTCTGATTGTTTTCGGGAAGTACCATTAAGGTTTTGCGTCCCTGCAGGTTGAGTGCCGAAAGAACAGTGGCAAACTCACGGGTTTTGGGTGTTTCGAAGTTGAAATCCTCAACAACCATGATGCTATTTTCTTTCACTTTATAGACCAGTGCCGATAAGCGAGCCAGTTTTTTCAGTTTTTTATTCAGTTTGAAACTGTAATCGCGCGGTTGTGGTCCAAATACGCGGGCTCCACCTCTGAATAAAGGAGATTTGCGGCTCCCTGCACGGGCACTACCAGTACCTTTTTGTTTTTTGATTTTCTTGGTACTTCCACTTACCATTGATTTCTCAAGTGATGCATGTGTTCCCTGACGCTGGTTAGCCAGATACTGTTTGGTATCGAGGTATATAGCGTGATCGTTAGGAGTTACATCGAAAATACTATCGTTGAGTGTAACTGTTTTGGCGGTTTTTTCGCCTTTTGTGTTATATACTACTAGCTCCATCTTTCAACAATTACATATGAGTTATTTGCTCCGGGAATTGATCCTTTAATTACCAGAAGATTTTTTTCGGGAACGATTTTCAGAATCTGGAGGTTGATCATCTTTACGCGATCGCCGCCCATTTGACCTGCCATACGCATGCCTTTGAAAACTTTACTTGGGTACGATGAAGCACCAACAGATCCGGGAGCCCTGAGGCGGTTGTGCTGACCGTGAGTTGCCCCACCAACACCAGCAAATCCGTGACGACGAACAACACCCTGGAATCCTTTTCCTTTGGTGGTACCGATTACATCAATAAACTCACCTTCTTCAAAGATATCCACTCCAAGCACATCACCAAAGGTTTTCTGGTGGTCTGCTTCGAAACGGGTGAACTCAACAACAACGCGTTTTGGGGTAACACCAGCTTTTTTGAAGTGGCCCATTTCGGCCTTGTTCGAATGCTTTTCTTTTTTGTCCTCGTAGGCAAGCTGAATAGCTTCGTAACCATCCACATCCATTGTCCTGACCTGAGTTACAACGCAAGGACCAGCTTCAATAACTGTACATGCCACGTTTTTGCCATTGGCGTCGAACATGCTGGTCATTCCTATTTTTTTTCCGATAATTCCTGACATTATATCGAGATATTAATGTTTCTAGTTTTATTCTTTCAATTACAAACCTGATTAAGATCAGATTTTAATCTCTACTTCCACTCCGCTGGGTAACTCAAGCTTCATTAAAGCATCGATAGTCTTTGCTGTTGAGCTGTAGATGTCCAGTAACCTTTTGTAAGAACTCAATTCAAACTGTTCGCGCGATTTTTTATTAACAAAAGTCGATTTCAGAACAGTATAAATTTTCTTATCGGTTGGAAGAGGAATCGGCCCGTTAACTATTGCACCGGTCAATTTCACCGTCTTCACGATCTTCTCGGCAGATTTATCCACCAGGTTGTGATCGTACGATT
>CAYNVK010000198.1:0-6402 GCA_964400395.1 uncultured Lentimicrobiaceae bacterium
GACAGGCGTTCTGTACGGTGGTTTCGGAGGGTGGTAAAACTACAGCAGCAGGTAATTCTTCAGTAATGGTTTCGGTAACTATTGAGGGAGTATCGGATTCAGCAGGTTTGGTTATGATGAGTGATGATTTATCGAAGCCACACTGCATACAGAACCTGGCGCCGGGCTCGAATGGAGTTCCGCATTGCGGGCAAAAATTCATTGCGCTAACTTTTAAGGTTCACAAAATTAAACCTTTCTGTTTGTTTCACTTAAAATTTAGTTAACAAACGGAAAGGTTTTTAACGAAATTAGTTTCCTGACGTTATCAGGCCATCCTGCTTACAAAGAAAATTCCCAGTATTGCAGCCAGCACCATGCCTACTAAAAGGCCTATTACGATCATGGCAATGATGGTGAGCGACACATACCCGGTTACTTTATCTCTTGGTGTTTCTTTCAGCACCGGAATACCCGTGGCCAACAGGTAAATGGCATACAGGCTGATCACAAAAATGACCATATTCAGCCTGGTTGAAAACA
This sequence comes from uncultured Lentimicrobiaceae bacterium, assembly GCA_964400395.1. Taxonomy (GTDB): domain Bacteria; phylum Bacteroidota; class Bacteroidia; order Bacteroidales; family UBA4417; genus UBA4417. The sequence continues at coordinate 523 of CAYNVK010000198.1, forward strand.
AAATCAAAATTCCGGCAAGCCATTGTGGTGTATAGCAGTACACAGCCAGCTGCAGCGAACGGCCAAAGTTTTTCGGCGATTCGAACGAAGGTGCAAGTTCATTAATTACCCATGCCAGCAAGTAAACTGCAACCAATGAACCCAGCAAATGCGTAAGCCCCTGTTGTATACCCGTGCCCAGGCTGCGGGTGGTAAGCCCCAGGAAATTGTACCCCAGTATTCCATATTTCAGTACCGATGCCAGTGCCGGAATCATGGCCATTACCAGGGCATAACCTCCGATGAGCCGGGTTACATTGGGCTGTTCGGTTTCAATTACCAGCCACTCCTGCTGTGGCCGCAGCATAATATTGGTTACCCGCTGAACGATGTTGGAGTTGCCATGAATTACTTCTTTAAAAGCATTGGATGCCTCCCTGGCCTGGTCGCGCAAGTCGGGCTGACCTGAAGTGTATTGCATTTGCGGTTGTGGATCAGCTTCGGGAGGAGTTTCAACAGAAACGGGCGCTCCACAGGCTGTACAGAATCTGGCTTCCGGTTTCAGCTCAGTACCGCAATTCGGACAGAATTTCATAAGTTTTTGTTTTACAGGTTAATGATTTTGTTTGATATGGATCATGATATGCCTCAAAAACAATTGAATAATTACAGTTTTATCTGTAAAAGCATAGCAAATTTATACTTTAATGCATGTTTATGCAATACCTGCGTCTTTACCTTAACATCTTTCTGGTTGCAGACAAATCGGGACAGACCTGCATTTGCTTTGGCGTTTGTAATGGGCAGTTTTTTTTTCTGAATGTCTATATCTAAGATGACGTCATGGTGGAAATATTAACTCCATTCTCATCTGCAAATGCCTTAATTGTCTGCTCAATTTTATTAAACGTTAAATTCTGAATGAAGGTTAAATTAGTTTTTATTTTCTTATTGTTTTCTAAAGTGAAATATATTCTCTGTTTATCCAAAGTCAAGAGTTTTACTTCAGTCCAATTGATTTTAGTTATTCTCCCAATTGATCTGGTCTTGTAAATAATTGCAGTATTTGAAACTTGAAAAAAGCATTTTGTCCACTTAAAATTTTCAGGATTATTCAGAATAATTTGAAACATTCCATTAAAAAATAGCAACACAAATGAGATCTTTGCAAATAAATTCCCTTTAATACCAAACGAGATTATAAGTACGGCAATTGAAATAATACAAAAGCATAAACCTAATATCGTCATGGATTGTCGTCTATTCTTTGAAATCGGGTATTCGTCGCTGAAACTTATAAATAAATCGTCCATTTTTCTTGTTTAAGTGCTAGTATTAAAAAGTTAACTTTATACTGTCAATCAACTGTCCTTCACAGTATTGCTCTATCTTGTTGATTACGTAGTTACTGCAGATTCTTTAGAATTGCCCATAACTTTTGCATATCCACAATTTAAAATTCACGTGTCTTTACCAGGTCAAAATCCATCTGTTTCTTTTGCAGGTCTATCTTTTTAACCTTAATGCGGATTTTATCACCCAGGCGGTACACTTTTCCCCATCGCTGCCCGATAATGCGGTAGTTTTCTTCGTCGAGGTAGTAAAAGTCGTCGTTCATCAGCCGGAGCGAAACCATGCCTTCGCATTTACTTTCAACCAGTTCGACAAAAATTCCCCATTTGCTTACGCCCGAAATCAAACCATCGAACTCCTCCCCTATCCGGTCCATGAGGTATTCGGCCTGTTTGTATTTTACACTGGCGCGTTCGGCTTCCATGGCACGGCGTTCCATGTCCGAAGAGTGTTTGCACTTTTCTTCATATTCGTCGCGCGACACGCTGGGTTTGTCATCCAGGTATCGTTGCAGCAGGCGGTGTACCATCAGGTCGGGGTAACGGCGGATGGGCGAGGTAAAATGGGTATAATACCTGAATGATAATCCGTAATGACCAATGTTGGTGGTGGTATATTCGGCCCTGGCCATGGTGCGTATGGCTATGGTTTCAATCATGTTTTCCTCGCCTTTGCCTAATATCTGTTCGAACAGGGAATTGAACGAAGTGGTGATGCTCCGTCGACTGCTGGTCTGGAAACCATAGCCCAGTTTTTTCAGGAATTCGGAGAAACGAACCAGTTTTTCAGGATTAGGTTCATCGTGAATACGGTACACAAAGGTTTTGGCTTCGCCTTCCTTGTTTTTGCGGGTGGCAATACGCTCGGCTACACGGCGGTTAGCCAGGAGCATAAAATCTTCTATCAGGTAATTGGCTTCTTTTTGTTCCTTAATCATCACGCCAATGGGTTTGCCGTTTTCATCGAGTTTAAACTTAACCTCCTGCGATTTAAAAGCTATAGAACCTTTTTTGAACCGTTCCTCGCGCAATTTGGATGAAAGAGAGTGCAGTGTCATCAACTCATCTTTAAAATCGCCATCGGCTCCTTCAATCATCACCTGAACTTCTTCGTAGGCATACCTGCGGTTGGATTTTATAACCGTGCGTCCAAACCATTCGTCGAGGATTTCGGCTTTGTTATTCATTTTAAAGACGGCCGAAAAACATAGTTTTTCTTCATCGGGCCTGAGCGAACATACCAGGTTCGAAAGCTGCTCGGGAAGCATAGGTATGGTGCGGTCGACCAGGTAAATGGAGGTACCACGTTCGTAAGCCTCTGTATCAATGGCCGATCCGGGTGTAACATAGTGCGATACATCGGCTATATGAACGCCTACTTCCCAGTTGCCGTCGGGTAATTTCTGAAGCGAGAGTGCATCGTCGAAATCCTTGGCATCCACCGGGTCGATGGTGCAGGTCCAGATGTTGCGGAAGTCGCGGCGACGGGCAATTTCTTCGGGAGCAACTTCATTTTTAATTTTTTTGGCTTCGGCTTCAGCTGCTTTCGGAAATTCGAGCGGGAAATCAAATTCAGCCAGTATGGCGTTCATTTCAACATTATTATCACCCGGCTGGCCCAGCACATGTATAATTTCGCCGATGGGATTGGTTGCTTTTTCGGGCCATTCGGTAATCAGCGCCACCGCTTTTTGCCCGTGTTTGGCTCCTTTCAGCGCGGTAAGCGGGATATAGATATCAACATTAATCAGCTGGCTGTCGGGAACCAGGAACGCAAAGCGTTTTGAAACATGCACTATGCCTACAAACTGTTTCTTGGCGCGTTCAACAATTTCGACAATTACGCCCTCCTGTTTACGGTTTTTCCGTTTCGGGAAAAGATGCACTTTAACAGTATCTCCGTTCAGTGCGTGGTTGGTATTGTTCGATTCAATAAATACATCCTCGGGCAGATCGGGGCTGATGATATAAGCCTTGCCGGTTGATTTCATATCGACAATGCCGGTAATGGTATTGGCCTTTGCGATGGCGGTTTTAAGTTTTGGATTCAGCTTGTATTTTCCGCGGTTCATTTCGATCAGTGAGCCCTGTACGCAGAGTTGCTCAAGTATGGACCGCACCTGGTCCTTTTCGCGTTTATCAGTAACACCGAGCTGCGAAGCTGTTTGCCTGAAATTGTACGAATTATCGGGATTATCCGAAAAGAGTTTAAAAATACTGTTGGTAAATTCGTTGCGGGCAATCAATGCCTGCGGGGTTTGTTTTTTTCTTGACATTATAATTTCTTATTAATTTGTTCTATTTTGAATTTTCACCCTGTTAATCAGGCAAACCTTTCGGGATGGCCCTGAGTAACAACCGTGTGTAATCCGATTGCGGGTGAGTATATACCTGGTCGGCTTCGCCTGTTTCCTGTATTTCGCCTTTGTGCATCACCATAAGCCGGTCGCTCATATAGCGCACTACCGACAGATCGTGACTGATAAACAAATAAGTGAGGCCGAATTCTTTTTTCAGATCGTTGAGCAGGTTCAATACCTGTGCCTGTACCGAAACATCGAGTGCCGATACCGATTCGTCGCAGATAATAAACTCCGGTTCCACCGCCAGGGCCCGGGCAATGCAAATCCGTTGGCGCTGTCCGCCCGAAAACTCGTGCGGGTACCTGCCGGCCTGCGAAGCTTCCAGCCCAACTTTTGTAAGCAGTTCGGCCACTTTGTGCCTTCGGGCATTTTCGCTTGCGTGAAGGTTATGAACCCGCATCGGCTCCATGATTGCCTCACCAATGGTTATGCGCGGATTGAGGGATGAATATGGATCCTGGAAAATGATTTGCATTTTTTTACGCAGGTTGCGCAACTCATTTTTATTCAAACGGTTCACATCCACATTTTTGTACATGGTGCTTCCCGATACAGGCTCCACCAGCCTGAGAATGGTGCGGCCAAGCGTAGTTTTTCCACAACCCGACTCCCCAACCAGTCCCAGTGTTTCGCCCGGGTACACATCGAAAGTTACGTTGTTAACGGCTTTGTATTGTTTTGTTACCTTACCAGCCAGGTTGTGTTTTAATGCAAACACGGTATTCAGGTTTTCCGCTTTTAAAATGGGCGACGCTGCATACAGTGATTTATGCAGCCTTGTCCGTTCGTCAGTCGAAATCAGAGTTTCACCAGGATTACCATCACTGTTTAAAAAGTCGGCTATCACTTTTAATCTTGCAGGCCGTTTGTTGAGCGGGGGCCTGCATGCCAGCAAGCCTTTGGTATAGGGATGTTGCGGGTGGTTGAAAATTTGCGTTATGGATCCTTTTTCAACAATTTTTCCCTTATACATCACCAGCACCTCCGTGGCTATTTCGGCTATAACATCGAGGTTATGCGAAATAAAAATGAGGGTGATATTGTGTTTTTTCTGAAGGTTGCGCAGGAGTTCAAGTATGGTTTTCTGTACCGTAACGTCAAGCGCCGTGGTAGGCTCATCGGCTATCAGTATGTCGGGGTTACAGGCCAGGGCCATGGCGATCATAACCCGCTGTTTTTGTCCGCCCGAAACCTGGTGCGGGTAAGCGTTGAAAGTACCTTCGGGATCAGGCAGCATTACTTCGCGGAAAAGATCGAGTGTACGCTGCCTGGCCTGCGACCGTGTTACTTTTTCGTGTTCCAGTATGTTTTCCATCACCTGCCGGCCACAGCGTATCGAAGGGTTGAGCGAGGTCATGGGTTCCTGGAAAATCATGGCAATACGCTTTCCGCGCCACAGCCTCATTTCCTTTTCAGGAAGAAGAAGTAAGTTGGTACTTTCGCCACTGGCAGTATGAAATATGATGGAGCCACCGGTTATTTTCCCGGAGGGTTTGGGAACCAGTCCCATGATGGCAAGAAATGTAATTGATTTTCCCGATCCCGATTCGCCTACAATGCCGAGTGTGCTTCCGCGCCGGAGGCTGAAAGAAATCTGGTCAACGGCAAGGTTTTCTTTTCCTTCGTGGCTGAAAGCGATACTGAGTTCGTTCAGGGTGAGAATAGTATTTTCGGACTGCCCGTTAAGTTCCAAGAGTGGTTTCGATTAGTTGATTTAAATTATTCCTTTAATGGTGGCCAGTTGTATGATCATTTCGGCAATCTGTACATCTGTAAACCGGCTGCGGTTTATTTCGAGATCATAAGCCAGGCTATCGGGTTTTTTGCCCAGGAGCCTGGTAATCAATAGTTCCCGTTCTGCATCCCGTTTGTGAACATATTCAGTCGCGTAGGCTTTGTTATAATCGAGCCGCCGGGCTATTTCATCTATACGCCATTCCTCCGGAGCTACCAGCCTGACATGGATGGATTGTTTGATGTCGCTGCAAATGCTGGCTCCTCCCCTGCCTATAATAACTACTTTACCGTTGTGCCCGAACTGCCTGATTACATCCTGAACCGTTTTAAGTATTTTCTGATCGCTTTTGAAAGAGTGTGTCGAGAGCGCACCTACAATCTGGTCCATAATACCGCGGTCCTTGTCATCAACCACGTGCTCCAGAGCTACCGTGTCGAGGTTTAGTTTT
>CAYNVK010000199.1:0-6395 GCA_964400395.1 uncultured Lentimicrobiaceae bacterium
ATTTGCTGCCAATTATTGACTAATTTTGCACCTCAATTACAAACCATGAACAAGCTTATCCGTTACTTCCTGCAGGGGCTGCTGCTTATTTCGCCGGTAGCCATCACTATTTATGCCATTGTAGTTTCGTTCGAGTTTATTGATGGCTTGCTGATACACGAAGTTACCGAGCTGGTTGGCTTTAAAATACCTGGGCTGGGTATCATTGTTATCGTAACATTCATTACCCTGATCGGGGTACTGGGAAGTTCGATACTCATTACACCACTACTGAACTGGATTGACCGGATAATAAGCCGCGCGCCGCTGGTGAATATTATTTACACCTCCATCAAGGATTTCGTGTCAGCTTTTGTAGGCAAAGAAAAAAAATTTACCGAGCCTGTGCTGGTGCGAATCAGTAAAGATTCGGACCTGGAAAAAATCGGGTTTATTACCCGCCACGACTTAACGGCTTTGGGCATTGAATCGGGCAAAGTAGCCGTGTATATGCCTTTATCGTATGCCTTTTCGGGGAACCTGTGCATAGTGCCAGTCGAAAACATAAAACCCCTGGCAGCCAATTCGACCGAAGTAATGAAGTTTGTGGTATCAGCAGGAGTTACCAGCATCGGGAGTACGAAAATTGTACTCGAAAAAGACGAGGAATCAGCTACCTGACTCCAGGATATTATTTAAGAATTATGAAAAAACCAACTATACTCATTACCAACGACGACGGGATACATGCCCCGGGTCTCCGTTACCTGATTGAAACCATGCGCCCGCTGGGCAATATTGTTGTAATTGCACCCGACAAGCCCCAATCGGCTATGGGACATGCCGTTACCATACAATCGCCCTTACGCATACACACCATTACCAAAAGCGCTTCGTACAGCGAATACAGCTGTAACGGCACACCGGCCGATTGCGTAAAACTTGGCGAAAAGGTAATACTGCGTGGCAAACCCAACCTGATTGTTTCGGGCATCAACCACGGGAGCAATGCATCCATCAATATCCTGTATTCGGGCACCATGGCAGCAGTTATTGAAGGCGCTATGGAAAACGTACCGGCAATAGGCTTTTCGCTGAACGATTACACCCATAACGCTGATTTCAGCCACTGCGGCAAAATAATCGCCTCACTCGCCACGCAAGTACTTGGCAATGGCTTGCCCGACGGCATCTGCCTGAATGTGAACATCCCGGCCATGAATGGCAGCCCCATCAGCGGCATCAGGGTAACACGGCAGGCCAAGGCTTTCTGGAAAGAAAATTTCGACGAGCGCATTGACCCGCATCAACGCGACTATTACTGGCTGCAAGGCGAATTTGTTACTACCGACACCAACGATGATAACGATTACTGGGCCATTAACAACAACTATGTGAGCGTGGTTCCCGTGCAAATTGATCTTACGGCCCACCACATGATCAGCGAAATAAAAAACTGGAAATTAGAATTTTAGAACCTCTGTGCACCATGATAAAAGAATGGCTGAAAAGCAACAATTTCCTTACAGGGGCCATCATAGGGCTGATTATTCCCGTACCCGCGGCATTCGTTTTTGCCTTGCTTACCCGCTTTATTCAAATAGCTTTTCATGTGCTAACAGAAGTAAGAATGGCCGATATGTTTTTACTTGGCCTGGCCGTTAACCTGATCGTAATGCGGCATTACATCAAAAAATTAAAACTCGAAAACACAGGCAAAGGCATACTGGTTGTGACTTTTGGCCTGATAGCCGTATTTTTTATTTTCCTGGCCAACAGCACTTTTATGCTTCCATTCTAAAACCCGAACATCCCAATGAAGTATTATATTATTGCAGGCGAAGCATCCGGCGATTTGCATGCATCTAAACTGATGGCAGGCATTAAAGCCAACGACCCACAGGCAGAGTTTCGTTGCTGGGGCGGGGAAAAAATGCAGGCTGCCGGGGGTACCGTGGTGAAGCATTACCACGAACTTGCATTTATGGGTTTTACCGAAGTTATTCTGAACATCAGAACCATATACCGGAATATACATTTCTGTAAAGAGGATATCCTGCAATGGAAGCCGGATGCAGTGATACTGGTCGACTACCCTGGTTTTAATATGCGGATTGCCGAATTTGCCAAAGCCAGGGGATTTAAGGTTTTCTATTATATTGCGCCACAGGTATGGGCCTGGAAAAAGCACCGCGTTCATAAGCTTCACCGGACCACCGACCTTACTTTTGTAGTAATGCCTTTCGAAGTCGATTTCCATAAGAGTTATGGTTATAAGGCAGAATTTACAGGCCATCCCCTACCCGACTCCATCGATTTAAACGCAAAGATCGACGAAGCGGCTTTCAGGCAGGAAAACGGGCTAAGCGACAAACCCATTATTGCCATTGTGCCCGGAAGCCGCAAGCAGGAGTTGAAACGCATACTGCCGCCCATGCTCAAAATTACGGAACGCTTCGGCGATTACCAGTTTGTAATTACAGGCGTTCCGACAATATCAGAGAAGTTTTATGCCCGGCTCATTAAAAACTACCCCGTGAAAATTATTTACGGCCGCACTTACGACCTGTTGCGGGTAGCCAGGGCTGCAGCCGTTAAATCGGGCACTGTTACGCTCGAAACCGCCATGCTGGGTGTTCCTGAAGTAGTGTGTTATCGTTTTAGCCTGGTTTCGGCTTTAGCTGCCGGACTGGTAGTACGGGTAAAATTTATATCGCTGGTTAACCTCATCCTCGACCGCAAGGCCGTACCCGAACTTATACAATTTAATTTTACCCCCGACGCATTAAGCCGCGAGCTGGCGCTGATATTACCTGATGGCGAAGCACGCAGCAAGATGCTCGATGATTATAAGGAACTGAGGGAAAAAGTTGGTACAGCAGGAGCCTCGGCCAGAGCTGCTGCCATTATGGTTGCAAACCTACGAAATGATCCTGTAACAAGATAAAGTGCGCATTTGAGAAGAATAGGATTGAAACCCCGGGAATTTTTAATTTCCCGGGTTTTTTATTTATATGGATTTCAACTTTTTATAGCAACAGCAAATAGATTCAGCAACATTTATTTATAACTTTGGGATAAACATCGCGTTGTATGCAATACCGGCATTTGTTTCCGATGGTGAGAATTTTGCTACCTTTTTTGGCCGGCATTATAGCATGCACAGCCGTTTCTGCAACCACAGGAATTCCTGTTTACATCTGGGTGGGTTTGCTGGTTCTTACCCTTGTATCAGCATTTATTCAGCTACAAAATGCCCGTTTTGTCCAGACCCGGGCTTTTGGCCTGCTGGCAAGCCTGTTCCTGTTTGTAAGTGGTTACAACCTGGTGTTACTTCACAAGGAAATTCTGAGGCCAGGTCATTTTTCGAACATCAGTCAGAACGGGACCTTTATTGCCACGGTACAGGAGCCGGCGCAGGAAAAAGAACACAGCTTTAAAACCATACTCAGGGTAAAAGGAATCTGGAAGGATTCCGGTTTTGTTACTGCCGAAGGCCGGGTACTCACTTACCTGGCTAAGGACTCATTACATAAACCACCTGAGGAAGGAAATCTCATCGTTTTCTCCGGGAATATCCAGCCTATCAGTGGTCCGCAGAACCCGGGGGCTTTCGATTACCGAAAATATATGGCCACCAATAATGTGTACCACCAGGTGTACCTTACCTCCCGGACCTGGAAAGTGCTTGAAAATCCAAACGGCCTCAGCCTGGTACGTACCGCCCACCAGATTTCCGATAAATTCGTATCCATCCTTGGGTCAAACGGGCTTAAAGGACGTGAGTTTGCAGTTGCGGCAGCCCTCATTATGGGTCAGAGTGATATGCTGGATAATGAAACACTTCAGGCATATTCGGGCACTGGCGTAATGCACATACTGAGCGTATCCGGTCTGCATGTGGGCGTAATTTTTATCATCATCAGCTTCTTGCTCGGATTTATGAAGAAGAAAGGCTGGCAGCTGTTTTTCAAAACAGCAATCATACTTTTTACCATCTGGGCTTATGCACTGCTAACCGGCATGTCGCCTTCGGTAATGCGCTCGGCGGTGATGTTTACTTTTATTTCGCTGGGCAATGCCAGCAACCGCTATGTGCATATCATCAACTCGCTGGCCGTGTCGGCCCTGGTGCTTTTGCTGTTCGATCCGCTGATGATCAACAATGTCGGCTTCCAGCTTTCGTACATCGCTATCCTGGGCATTGTATTTATCAATAAACCAATCGCTGATTTGTGGAATCCCAAAAACAGGATAACCGAATATATCTGGGGGCTGATCGCCGTTTCCATCGCGGCCCAGGTTGCAACTGCGCCGCTGGCCATGCTTTATTTCCACCAGTTTCCGGCTTATTTTATCCCGGCAAACCTGGTTGCCATCCCCTTGTCATTCCTGGCCATATATTCAGGAGTGGCTGTGCTGGCAACCTCATTTATTCCGGCTGTCAGTAATATTTTTGGCCTGCTTACCAACTACCTGCTTTTCGCGCTCAACTATTCAGTGCGTTTTATTGAGCACCTGCCACATTCGGTAATGCCTGTTACCAGCATTTTTACGAAGGAAACTATCCTCATTTACCTGGTGATAACATTTGTTGGCCTTTGGCTGTATTACCAGCGAAAATCCTATGTTTTTATTTCACTCAGCCTGGTGCTGGTACTTACGGTTTGTTTTTCCATCACCGAAATAAATCGAAGGGAGCAACAGAAAATTATATTTTATGCAGCCGGAAAACAATCAGCTCTTGGTTTTATCCATGGAACGAAACAAGTGTTAATTGCCGATTCAATTCTGATTTCCGACAGCAAGGCCATGAAATTCCAGATTGATGGTTCCAGAACACTTTATGGAATACACGCATTATCGGTTTCGGCTATTGATACTTTGGCTGGCGAGCGCCCTGAAACATTCAAATCAACCGGTCCGCTTTTTACCCTGGGAAGGAATTTTATTTTTCACAATAAGCGGCTTGCCATTATCGACAGCCTGCCACAGGTTCATGGCAATGTTAAGAAACTGGTTGTTGATTACCTGTGGATACGCGGAAATCCGAGGCTGAGGATTGCTGATCTTCAGAAATTATACCAACCAGGGCTCATAATAGTGGATGGCTCCAATTCATATTACAAAGCTGAAAAATGGATGGCCGGGTTTAAGAAAGCCGGACTCCGGGCCTGGAACCTGAAGCAATCGGGGGCATATGTAGTCAGCTTATAAACTGCTGATCTTTATTCAGAAGGATTCAATTTACTGACGTTGCCGGGAGGCTTTTGTGCTTAGTGCTAAGTGCTGTGTGCTTAGTGCTGTGTGCTTAGTGCTGAGTGCTTTGTGCTGTGTGCTGTGTGCTATGTGCTGTGTGCTGTGTGCTGAGTGCTATGTACTGAGTGCTGGTTGCTTGGTGCCACTTGTCAGGAAGAAGATTTCTCAATCTGCACATCAGCATTTAAAATTGCCAACTATGCACTGCGCACTATGCACTGTGCACTGTGCACTATGCACTATGCACTAAGCACTATGCACTATGCACTTTCCCAAGGCCTGGCTTCAGAAAGATATCAAATCCCCGGTTTTTAGCCCGTGCCTGTCGGCATAGCCGGCATTTACCTCAACCACGTACATGGCGGGCTTTCCTGATTCTATCTGGTCGAGCGAATATGGTTTGCAGTTTTTATGAATGCTTACTATTCTTCTGTCAGCATTCACGAACATGATATCCAACGAGAGAATTGTATTTTTCATCCAGAAAGCCTGGGGTTCCTCGGTTTCCATCAAAAAAAGCATGCCTGCATTTTCGGGCATCGAATCACGGTACATAAGTCCCTGCGCACGTTCGGCATCATTATCAGCAATTTCAATGTCAATTGTAGTGATTACATTGGTGGTTTTACCATCCACAAACCTGAGTTCCCCATCCTTCCTGAATACCGGTTTCGTTTCTGTGATAGGTTGGGCATAACCGGTTTCGGAGTACTTACGTACCGGTTTTTTAGTAGGATTAACAAAGATTACCATTGTGCTAATGATTATAATCAGCAGTAAAATGATTGCTATGATGATGTTGTAGAAAGATAGTTTTCGTTTCATTGAAAATAAATGCTTTTTATTGCGCCGACCGGCTATACCAAATGATGCCGCAAATTTAAAATTTTAAATCCATATAAACCGGCAGGTGGTCGCTGAATCCGCCAATATATTTAGCCCCATAATAAGTCCGGAATGGTTTCTTACCAAACCAGGCCTCATCGTCCATCAGCAGGAACGGGGCATCGAAAACATGCAGGCTGTGTGGAGTTGTATTTTTAAGCAAAGGAATGGAAACAATCATATGATCAATGGTTTCCCATTCTTCGCGGAATTTGATGGTTCCTTTTTTCCACGATAAACCGGCTCCGGCCAGCATATTGTATAAGTCGTTT
>CAYNVK010000200.1:0-6379 GCA_964400395.1 uncultured Lentimicrobiaceae bacterium
ACTAACGCTAAAGCTAAACGGAGAAGCCGAAAACCGGACAGAAGGTCATTACAATTAAAGTTCAGAGTTCAGCCAAAACCGGAAAGCATGTCATCACGATTGTAAGTATTGATTAAATTGTTTAGTGAGAATTTATGCCGGTCTAACCTCTCCCGGTTTTAGTGTAAGCACAACCTATTTGAGAATAACTATGAAAAAACTTATCCTGATTGCCTGGTTCATAATGCTCCTGGCGAGTATTTCAGTAGCACAGAAACTTGGGAACCAACGCATTCCACTTATCGGTTCGCAGGCTCCATCGTTTCAATCGCAGTCAACTAACGGGCCAGTATCGTTTCCTGACGATTTCGGGAAAAAATGGAAAATCCTGTTCGCCCATCCCCGCGACTTTACTCCGGTGTGTTCGTCCGAAATACTGGAGCTTGCCTACCGGCAGGACGAATTCAGCAAACTGGGCGCACAGCTTATTGTGATATCAGTCGACAAACTTGTTTCGCACCAGAACTGGAAAGCCGATCTCGAGCAGATTGATTACAAAGGCCATGGCAAACTAAAAATTAACTTTCCGCTGGTGGTCGACAGTTCATTTTCAATCTGCGACAGTTATGGTATGCTCGACACAAAATCAGGCAGGGGAAAAAGCGTGAGGGGCGTTTTCTTCATAAATCCCGATAACGAAATAAGCGCATTTTATTTTTACCCGGTCGAAGTGGGGCGTAACACGGATGAGATTATCCGTACCCTGCAGGCGCTGCAAGCCAATTACAACAGCCCCGGCGTTGTGCTTCCTGCCAACTGGCAGCCGGGTGATGATGTAATGATCCCGTTTCTGACGGTTGAAGACAAGGAAGAATTAAAGAAACCAGACTCCAGGGTGCATTACATCAACTGGTATATGATTTATAAAAAGGTGAAGTAAAAATTCAATCCGTCATTTATCATGCTCAGCATACAGATGAACTTCCGTAAATTTTACATGATACTGGTAGCACTCCTGGTGTGGACCAGCGCATTCAGCCAGTCGCAGCAAAATGCAACGCAAATAAAGGGGCAGATTTTTAATCCTGAGAAAGCGCCTGCCATGTTTTCGACGGCTATATTGCTAAACCAGGATTCGGTAATTGTGAAAGGTGTGCTGACCGGCGATGACGGTAAATTTTTATTCGACAATATTAATGCAGGCAAGTACTTTGTAAAAGTAACGAACATCGAATTTAAGACCTATGTTTCGAAACCTATACAGATCAGGAAAAATGAGCAGGTTGCGCTCGACTCCATCAAACTGGTTACCAATTCAGTTAAGCTTAATGCGGTTGAAATTGTCGGTCGCAAGGCTCTGGTTGAAGTTCATGCCGATAAAACTGTGTTTAACGTAGCCAGCAGTGTAAATGCTTCGGGCAACAACGGGCTGGAACTGCTGAGCAAAGCACCCGGCGTGGTGGTTGATATGGACAACAATGTGATACTGCAGGGCAAATCGGGGGTACAGATATTTATCAACGGGCGGCCTTCCCGGCTTTCGGGAAAAGACCTCACCAATTTCCTGGAAAGCATACGCTCCGACAATATCGAATCTATCGAAATCATCACCAACCCATCGTCGAAATACGATGCCGAAGGAACCGGAGGAATCATCAATATTAAACTGAAAAAGAATGTAAATTCAGGTTTCAACGGGAATGTGATAGGCAGCTATTCGAAAGGCGAACTCCCCAGGGCAAGCATCGGAACCACACTTAACTACAGTGGCAGTAAAATAAATGCATTTTCTACCATCAACTATTCAGATGATAAGTTCCTGACAAACATCAAAGAATCATCCTACCAAAACGAATACCTGATTGAAAAAGACTCAAAAAGCCAGTTTCACCGGAAATCGTACAACATTTCGGGGGGATTGGATTATACCATAAACGCCCGGCAATCCATCAGCATGGATGGAAGGGCATTTATTAACCGCAGCAACCAGGAACTGAACAGCATAAACGGCATATACGATTCAGTGAATACCAGCAATGGCGAAATACTCATCGCAAAGGTGGTGGACGAAATACCCAGCGAGAATTACAATTTCAACTTCAGCTACCGGTATACCATCGACAGTACTTCCAACCTGTCGTCCGATTTCAGTTTTGGTAAGTTTCTGAGTTCAAAAAACACATACCAACCCAACGAATATTACAATACCACCGGCGACACGCTCCTGCGTACCGTTACCAACACCTACAATGCAGGCACACAGATAAATATATGGTCATTGATGGTTGATTACGAAAAGCGTTTCAGCAAGTTCACCTTGTCAGCCGGCGCAAAATACTCCTACATATCAACAGGTAACCAGCTTGCATTTTATAATATCGAAGACGAAATTCAAACCTTAGATACTACGCGCAGTAATAATTTCGATTACCTCGAAAAGGTTGCTGCACTCTACTTTATTTTGAATGCCAAACTCAGTGAAAAGATAACCGTTAACGCGGGCTTGCGTATGGAAAGCACCTCTTCGCTCGGACGCCTCGAAAGCACAATTCCGACCAGGGACAGCGAAGTACCCCGGGCTTACACGGATTTATTTCCTAATGTAAGCATAGCTTACGACGACCAGAAAAAAAGCGTGATCAGTGCAAGCATCGGGCGGCGGATTACGCGGCCCAATTACCAGGATCTGAATCCGTTCGAATCCAGGACCAGCGAATTGTCGGCATGGAAAGGCAACCCATTCCTGAATCCGAATTACATTACAAATTACCAGCTCACCTATTCGTTTAAACGCAAACTGGTAATTTCGAACACCTTTAGTATTACCAAGGATTTTTTTGCAAACGTTTTCGAAATCACCGAAGGCGCCGGCAACATACTTTCACCACGTAACCTGCAGAGAGCCATCAATAACGGGCTGTCAGTAAGCTACCCGCTGAGGGTTACCAAGTGGTGGGAGTTTACAACTTTCCTGGTTTATAACTATTCATCATTTAATGGCACTACCGGCAGCACGGTTATTGATCTGAAAGCCAATATTTACAATTTCAGGATACAGAACAACCTGAATCTGCCCGGCAAAATCACCATGGAGCTCACCTGTTTTTATACCAGTCCATGGATATGGGGTGGCACTGTAAATGTTGAAGGAGGATATGCCCTCAATTTTGGGATCAAGAAAGATTTCCTGAAGAAAAAGTTATTGATACAGGCAACCGGCAACGATATTTTCAGGACCCGCAGCGACTTTCACTATAAGAGTAATTACGGCGGCAAGCATGTGGATGGTGTTATTACCTTCGACAACCAGCGTTTTGGCATAAATGCAACGTACAATTTCGGCAACCAGAAAAACAAAACCGCTAAGAAAAGGAAATCGGCCATTGACGATGATCTGAACCGTATTTCGAATTAATTCAGGAATACATTGCATATTGAATATAGCAGTGCCTGGTAATGCTGATAAAAGCTGATGCGTATCCGGGGCATCACCTTCAGAAAAAGAAGCTGAAGCAGCCGGGATTAAAAACCGCAAACGCCCACCAATTAGCTGACCTGTAGTTTGTAAGCCAACAACGCCTGGCAAAATATCGATTAATTTAGAAAACCTATAAATAACGTAAAGCATTCGTTATCACGTTTATTTATTATACTTTTGTATTGCAGAAAAAAGTTCACGCAACTGCAGCGTGAAGCAGGACCCATGGAAAACACATTCTACATTCCTACCCTGGTAAAAACATACAGACGCTTGTTCGAGTGCCTGATGTTCTATAATTAAATGTTACCTCCTTTTCATGATTTTACATGAAGCATGCTCCGTAATTTCGGTTACGGTCAATATGCCTGCCTGCAAACGTATTTCCAAAAACAAGACTTTAAAGCATTTACCATGTTCGAAAAAATAATACCGCATAGTGCAGTCCCTGAAAGGCCTGCAACAGCCGAAGGCAATTTTTATGAACCCAAACCTAATAAAACAGGCCCGGGCATGAACGAGCGCGTGCAAAAACTGCGCAAACTGAGTGTCGAAACCCAGCCCTCGCTTTCTATTGAAAGGGCTTTGCACGAAACCGCTTTTTACAAGGAAAATTATGGCAAATATTCGGTGCCGGTGCTCAGGGCGCTGAATTTCCTGGATCATTGCAAAAGGAAGACCATTTACATCGGCGAAGGCGAACTGATTGTTGGCGAGCGCGGCCCCAAACCCAAGTGTGTGCCTACGTTCCCCGAACTTACCTGCCACAGCGTGGAAGATTTCCATGTGCTGAACACCCGCGAGATGCAACGCTATATCATCAGTCAGCAGGATATTGATACCTACGAAAAAGAAGTAATTCCTTACTGGCAGGGCAAAACCCAGCGCGAGCGAATTTTTAACCATGTGCCCGACGAATGGCGTGCTGCTTACGAAGCCGGTCTTTTCACCGAGTTTATGGAACAGCGGGCTCCCGGTCACACGGCACTTGATGGTAAGATTTATAAAAAGGGAATGCTCGATTTCAAAAAGGAAATTGCTGACAACCTGGCCTCACTCGATTACCTGAACGATGCCGAAGCCACCGATAAAGCCGAACAGTGGAAAGCTATGGATATTTCGTGCGATGCTGTTATCGTATTTGCCGAACGCCACGCTGATCTGGCTACCGAACTTGCCGCAAATGAAAAAGATGCACAGCGTGCTGCCGAGTTGTTAAAAATAGCCGAAGTATGCCGCCGTGTGCCTGCCCATGCACCCCGTAACCTGTGGGAAGCCATACAAATGTATTGGTTCGTGCACCTGGGTACCATCACTGAGCTGAATGGTTGGGATGCTATGAACCCGGGCCATTTCGATCAGCACCTGGCACCTTTCTATTACAAAGAAATAGCTGAGGGAACCCTCACACGCGACCAGGCCAAAGAGTTGATATCATGCTTCTGGATAAAAGTAAACAACCACCCTGCACCTCCCAAAGTCGGAATAACCGCACGCGAAAGCGGCACATACAACGATTTTACGAATATTAACATTGGCGGCGTTACCGGCGAAGGTACCGATGGCACCAGCGAGGTATCGTACATCATGCTTGAGGTAGTAGAAGAGCTGCATATTCTGCAACCTGGCAACTCAGTGCATATAAGCGCAAAAACACCGGATAAATTCCTGCATGCTGCAGCGCACGTAATCCGCCAGGGACATGGGTACCCATCGGTTTTTAATCCCGACATTTACATACTCGAGATGCTGCGCCAGGGAAAATCGCTGCACGATGCCCGCGAAGGAGGATGCAGCGGCTGTATCGAAGTCGGCGCCTTTGGCAAGGAAGCATACCTGCTCACGGGCTACCTGAATGTGCCTAAAATACTGGAAGTTACCCTGAACAATGGCATAAATCCCGTTACCGGAATCATGGTTGGGATACAAACCGGCGATCCGCGCGATTTTAAATCGTACGAAGAACTTTATGATGCATTTTTGAAGCAGCTGCATTTTGTGGTCGATCAGAAAATGCGGGTAAGCAATTACATCGACCGTATGTTTGCAAAATATGCCCCTGCCCCATTCCTGTCGGTAGTAATTGAAGACTGCATCAGCAAAGGAAAAGACTACTACGATGGCGGACCGCGTTACAACACCAGCTATATACAATGCTGCGGTTTGGGCACGGTTACCGATAGCCTGGCGGCCTTGAAGAAACATGTTTTCGATAATAAATCGTTCAGCATGGACAGGGTGCTGAAAGCGGTTTTGAACAATTTCGAAGGAGAAGAACTGCTCCGCCAAACCATCATCAACCGTACCCCATTTTTCGGAAATGATGATGACTATGCCGATTCAATCGCGCTGAAAGTATACAACGACCTGTTCGAAACTATTGACGGCAAACCAAACATTAAACCGGGTGGCAAATACCATTTGAATATGCTCTCAACCACCTGCCATGTTTATTTCGGTAAGGTGATGGGTGCAACGCCCAATGGCCGGCTTGCAGGCAAATCCATTTCCGACGGAACCTCACCTTCACATGGCGCCGACACGCACGGGCCATCGGCAGTGGTAAAATCGCTCACAAAACTGGATCATGTAAAATCGGGCGGCACCCTGCTGAACCAGCGATTCCTGCCCAGCATGATGCGCAAGGAAGAAGATATAAAAAAGCTCGGTCAGCTGATCCGGAGTTATTTCACCATGGGTGGTCATCATGTACAATTTAATATTGTTGATACTGCAACCTTATACGCGGCACAGGCCTGCCCCGAGGATTACAAGGACCTGCTGGTGCGTATGGCCGGTTACAGCGATTATTTCAACGATATGAACGCCGATCTGCAGCAAGAGGTTATCGAAAGGACGGAAAATGATTCGTTTTGAGCAAGTGCATAGTGCTTTGTGCAATGTGCTTAGCAGACCTGTAGA
>CAYNVK010000201.1:0-6378 GCA_964400395.1 uncultured Lentimicrobiaceae bacterium
ACGAATTTTTAAACCTGGAAGGCGATAAAATTTCGACTTCGCGTAACTGGGCAGTGTGGCTGCACGAATACCTGGTTGATTTCCCCGGCAAGCAGGATGTGCTGCGGTATACTTTGGCTGCCAATGCGCCCGAAACCAAGGACAACGACTTTACCTGGAAGGATTTCCAGACCCGCAACAACAGCGAATTGCTGTCTATATTCGGCAATTTTGTAAACCGCACCCTGGTGCTCACGCACAAATATTTTGGCGGCGAGGTTCCCGAAATGGGAGAAGTAAATGATATTGACAGCCAGGCTATAGCCGAAATGGCTGAATACCCGGCCCGTATTGCTGCCAGCATCGAAAGCTACCGATTCCGCGAAGCGCTGAACGAAATGATGAACCTGGCGCGCCTGGGTAATAAATACCTGACCGAAACCGAACCCTGGAAAAACTTTAAAACCAATCCCGAAAAGGTAAAAACCAACCTGAATATCTCGCTTCAGATTTGCGCTAACCTGGCCATACTCTGCGAGCCATTTTTACCGTTTACCTCAGCCCGTCTGCTCGAAATGCTGAATACACAGCTTGCTCCATGGTCCGAAGCCGGATCGGGCACCTTGCTGCAACCCGGCCATAAACTGAACGCACCCGCCTTTCTTTTTGAGCGTATTGAAGATGAGCCGATAGCGGCACAGGTAAAACGACTTACCGATACCAAGGCAGAAAATGCCGCCCAAAACGCCGTGGTTACACCGCAGAAACCCGAAATTACCTACGACGATTTTACCAAACTCGATTTGCGCATTGCAACCATCGTGGAAGCTGAAAAGGTGGCCAAAACAACCAAACTTCTCAAGCTTACCCTCGATACAGGAATGGATAAAAGGATAGTAGTATCAGGCATTGCCGAGCATTACTCTTCAGAACAGATCATCGGGCAAAAGGTAGTGCTGCTTGCCAACCTGGCACCGCGCATGCTTAAAGGCATTGAATCGAAAGGCATGATACTGATGGCCGAAAATGCCGAAGGTAAGCTCTGCTTTGTGTCGCCTACCGAAGCGTTCGGGAATGGAAGTGAAGTAAGATAACACCAGCATACTTCGCACCTTTCCGAAAGGAACGCTTTCTTCTGCATGCAGGTTGTGTTCATCTGCATAAGCCATAGGTAACTCAGATTTCTCTTTTATCATCTCTAACATTTTCAGGTTCTTGTATCAGCTACCCTGCAATTTGTTCAAGTATTCCGTATTTAAAAGCAAAATCAATGGAAAACCTTCCTGACAACCCCGCTGATGATTTCGAAGACCTCCGCATGGAAAACGAGGTGAAAAAGATGAAACTGATGCTCGAACATGGTGCCAGTTTCGACGAGTTTCCCGGTACTCAGAAACTTGATCCGGCGCTCGAAAATGCTTTCCTCAGCCAGATAGAAGAGTTTGAAAATAAATACCATAACGCGGAAGTAATTCCACTTTATGATTTTATCGGGCGACCTGAGTACTCCTTATCCGAAGCTATTCCCGATGCACATATCGGCGAGGAGCTGGAGCGGATAACAACAATTCTGGACGAACACCAAATCGGGCTGGATACACTTTGCAAGGTTTCGGAGCGGGAACTATATCGTTTTATTACGGAAGAACTTTTTCAGCACGAAATGGAAAATATCCGCATCCATGGTATGATGCATTGCTTTATTTATGAAGATTTTCACCCGAACCACGAATACGATATCAGGCGGCATTGTAATGACGGGATCAGGGATTTCCTGAACAAGAAAAGTGAATTTTATACTACCTATTTCACAAAAGAAGCCGAGGATGATCCCTGGTTCAATCATTTCCGCGATTCGTTTCAATCGTTTTCAATCAAACATTTTGATATCCTGGAGCTAACATTTGATGCGGAAAATGCCAAAGTCAATTTTAGTATCGACTTTAAAGGACGCATTGCAGGCAGTTCCGAAAAACAGCAATTTGCAGGTAATGGAACCATAGAGCTGCTGTATAGGTATGATTTCTGGTGTATTCAAAAAATACAATTCCCTGATCCATTGCCGGCAAAGTAAGGTTTGCAGGAACCTGAGTTTTGGATCGGAATATATGATGTGCGTTTAGGCAATAATCACTTTAATGCCGGCATCTACAAGCCTTTTCCTGTCCTCGTCCAATATGCCTGAATCGGTAATAACCGTATCAATCCGTTCGAGTTTACAGATAAACGCCAGACTTTTACGAAGAAATTTAGACGAGTCGGCAACTACAATCACTTCGCGGGCCACATCAATCATAATCTGGTTCAGGTAGGCCTCTTCAATATTAGGGGTTGAAATACCATATAAGGTATCAAATCCATCCACTCCCAAAAAAACCTTATCCACGAAAAAGTTTCTGAAACTTTTCTCGGCAAGAGGCCCGATGAGCGACAATGAATTTTTGCGAAGTATCCCACCGGGAATTATCAGGTTGATATTTTGAGAATTTACCAGTTGATTGGCTATATTCAATGCATTGGAAACAATAGTTACATTTTGAAGTGTTGGTTCTAAATTGCGCACAATTTCGAGCGTGGTTGTTCCCGAATCAATAATCACAGTATCTGAATCTTTAATAAGTCGGGCCGCCTGTTTGCCTATCCTTACTTTTTCCGACATATTCAGTTTATGCTTTTCGCCCAAATGCTGATCGTAACTTACAACATGCGTTACACTCATGGCACCACCGCGGGCACGGATTAAAAGTTTTTTGCTTTCGAGTTGTTCGAGGTCGTTGCGGATAGTTACCTCGCTTACACCGAATGTTTTGCTCAACTCGCTGACAAATATCTGATTGTTAAGCGATAACAACTGAAGTATATTGGCCCTGCGCTCAACAGTATTGTGCTTGTTTTCTGTTTTCATTCGCTGTATTTTAAAAGTATTATATACATCGGGGTGTTTCCCATGGATTGAAATCCGTTTTTTCCCGGATTTATGTTATCCTATGACAAAAGTAACTATTAAAGTTTTCGAAACCATTATGGATGAAAATAAATAAGTAAAAAAAATATTTTAGGTTTTATCGAAATAATAAAAAATGATTATATATTTGCATCGAAAGCAAACGTAAGTTAATTACAACCAAATGAAAACTATTGAAAATTTTAAAACAACTAAAGAAGGAGTTTTCACGGAAAAAGAAATATGGGGCCAGCCCGACTTATGGCTGAAAGTATATGATAAGATAAAAAAGGAAAAACACACATTATCAACTTATATCAATTCGGTTTTAGCCGACCATAAGCTAACTGTAATATTAACCGGGGCCGGAACAAGCGCTTATATCGGGCTTTCATTAACCGGAACCTTTACACGCCATTTCCGAAAACACACCCTGGCAATACCAACCACCGACCTGGTTACGCACCCGACAGATTATTTTTCGCCGGATCAACCGGTTTTACTTATTTCGTTTGCACGATCGGGTAATAGTCCCGAAAGTGTGGCCGCTGCCAGGTTGGCTGACCAGTTATGCTCAAAAGTGCATCATATCATCATAACATGCAATGGCAAAGGCGAGCTGGCAAATTACAACACCCCATCTTCAAAATATGTGTTTGTTCTTCCGGAAGCAGCCAACGATAAAAGCCTGGCCATGACCGGGAGCTATTCGGGCATGCTGCTTACCGGTCTTTTACTTGCCAGAATTAGCGAAATAGATGCGCTGAAACGGGAAGTGGATATACTTAATAAATATGCCCGGCAGATACTTGACCAGGCAGACTCGGTAAAGTTACTGGCAAATCTGGATTTTGAAAGAGTGGTGTTTCTGGGTTCAGGACCTTTGTTCGGTACCGCAACTGAGTCGCATTTAAAAGTGCAGGAACTAACCGATGGCCGTGTTATCTGTAAAAACGATACATTCCTCGGTTTCAGGCATGGCCCCAAAGCAGTTATTAACAGCAAGACGCTGGTTTTCCTGCTGTTTAGTAATAAACCCTATGTTATTCAATACGAAACCGATTTGCTGGAATCATTAAATGTGGGGCAAAAGCCGCTGTATACGGCAGGTATTTGCGAAACAGCCATTAACGGAATCAATACCGATAAGTTATTTATACTGTCAGCAGACGGAGTTCAGCTGAATGAGGAATTTTTACCTGTGTGTTACATCCTTCCGGCCCAGATGATCGGATACTATAAATCGCTGCAGTTAGGCATGGATCCTGATTCGCCCTCACGAAGCGGTGCAATATCAAGGGTGGTAAAAGGTGTGGTAATTTACCCTTTCGAAAACAAGGAAAAATGAACAGAGAAATAAGAGACAAGGCAGCATCGCTCAACATTTCACTGATGGAATATATCCTGAAGAGAAATGTTGAATTAGCAGGAATGGATGGTAAAAACAAGACCATTCTGGCTGTGTGCCCCAACTCTGTTTCGGTGATAAAAGCAGCATTACGTTCAGCCAAACGGTGGAACAGCCCGATAAAATTTGCAGCAACCTTAAACCAGGTTGATACTGACAGGGGCTATACAAACCTGAACCAGAAAGAATTTGCAAAAACTATAAAACTGGAAGCCGAACATATTAATCTTAATGTTCCTGTAATTATAGCCGTTGATCATGGAGGGCCATGGTTAAAAGACCTTCACGCCCGCGAAAAATGGAGTTTCAATAACTCCTTTGAAGCTGTAAAAAAGTCATTTGCTGCTTCGGTGGAAGCCGGTTTCGATCTGATACACGTTGACCCAACAATAGATATTACCCTTGCAGCAGGGCAACAAATAAGCATTGAAACTGTAGCTGCACGTACAATTGAGTTAATTGCGTTTACTGAACACTTCCGTACATCAGGAAATTATCCCCTGATGGCTTATGAGGTAGGCACAGAAGAGGTACATGGCGGCCTGGCCGACATGGAAACCTTCCGGAAGTTTCTGAGGTTGGTTGGCGTAGGTTTGGCCGGGCATGGTTTGTCACATGCCTGGCCTTGCCTGGTTGTTGGTAAAGTAGGCACGGATCTACACACTACAACCTTTGATGCTGAAACTGCGAAACTGCTGACCAGCACAGCCGCCGGGTATGGTTCCTTTATTAAAGGCCATTACACCGATGGTGTTATCAATCCTGAGGCATATCCGGCAACGGGTATGGGCGCTGCAAATGTAGGTCCCGAGTTCACCATATCAGAATATGAGGGGCTGATTGAACTCGAAAAACAGGAAAAATACTTTTTCGAGCAAGGTAAAATAGCACGCTGTTCGGATATTGGCTTAATTTTACAAAGGTCAGTTTTAGAATCAGGCCGCTGGAAAAAGTGGGTCCTGGCCACCGAAAATGCTGACGATTTCGGAAGTATTCCGGCCGAAAGACAAACATGGCTTATAAGCACAGGCTGCAGATACATCTGGCAAAATCCCGAAGTACTCGCATCAAGAAATCATCTGTATTATAACCTGCAATGCCAGGGAATACAGGCCGAGGAAATTATACTCTCACATATCGAACGGGCCATGGATAAATACTTCATGGCTTTTAACCTGCGAAATTTGAATGATTTATTGTAAATCCCAAAACAAGAATGAAAGTATTTGATGTAATCGTTGTTGGCGAACTTAATATAGATATCATAATGAATGGTATCAACCGGTTTCCGGAAATCGGCAAGGAAATTCTTGCAGAAAGCCTGGATGTTACCCTGGGAAGTTCCTCCGCTATTTTTGCCAGTAACCTGAGTTCCCTGGGTTCGAGGGTGGCATTCCTGGGCAAGATAGGAAAGGATGAATTTGCTTTAACGGTGTTAAACAGCCTTCAATCGAAAGGCGTGGATACTTCAAATATCATTCAATCGGATACCTTAAAAACCGGCGCCACCTTGGTTTTAAACTTTGATCAGGATCGTGCCATGGTAACTTACCCGGGTGCCATGGAGGATCTGAGGATAAAGGACATCAGTTTCGAAAACATTGCCACTGCCCGCCATCTTCATTTTTCCTCTATTTTTCTGCAGCCCGGCATACGCAACGATGTTCCGGTTCTTTTTAAAAAAGCAAAGTCATTCGGGTTAACCACATCCATTGACCCGCAATGGGATCCCGCCGAAAAATGGGAAGTTGATTTACCGGAGTTGCTGCCTTATGTAGATGTATTTTTACCCAATATGTCCGAATTTCTGGCGCTTACCCGAACAAAAACAATAGAAGCCGGGATATCAGAAATTATGCAGTTTGCCCCCAAGCTAACCGTTGTGGTGAAAGATGGTGCTAATGGCGCCTATGGCTGGAACGGATCTGAACTGATTCACCAACCGGCATTGCTGAATGATGAAGTGGTGGATTGCATAGGTGCCGGCGATAGTTTTAATGCAGGCTTTATACACAAGTTTACCCAGGGCGCATCGCTGAAACAATGT
>CAYNVK010000202.1:0-6377 GCA_964400395.1 uncultured Lentimicrobiaceae bacterium
TGTTCATGCAAAAAGTAGAAAAAGCAAATAGAAAAGGCAAAATCTGTTCAAAACGAAGAAAGACAATAGGTTGCTAAATTTTTAAAGGAATCTCAATACTTATTTTTCTTTACCCAGGATTTCTTCTTGACTACTTCAGGTGCATTGGAATGAACACATAAAATAAATATATCACATTCGCGATACTTTTACCGCACAATATGCCAGAAGAAAGAACTAATCCATTTAAAGCTACAAAAAAAACTGCTCCCGTGTTGGAAGCAGTTTATAAAAATATTTTGTTCAATTTCTATTCAACAGGCAGGGGAGCAATAACTTTGGCGGCAGCCAGCGCCGAAAGCTCCTTGTCGATATGAAACAAGCCACCTGCTTCATTTCCGGCCAGTTTCATTTTATCCAGTATGCCGTGCATGGTTCTTTCTTCTTCTATCTGCTCATTAATAAACCACTGCAGGAAATTACCTGTGGTGTAGTCCTTATTATTAACAGCAACTTCGTATAAGTCGTTAATGGATGCCGTAATAAATTCTTCGTGGGTCATTACTTTTTCGAATACATCGAGTAACGATGTGTACTCGGCGGTGGGATTATCGAGCGCAAGTAATGTGCTGTAGCCATTGCGATCGTTGAGATAATGCACAAATTTAAGCTGGTGCATGCGCTCCTCGTCGGTTTGCTTGAACAGGAAAGCGGCAGCACCCGGATAGCCGTTCACCTGGCACCAGGAGGCCATGGAAAGATACAACCGCGACGAATGTTCTTCGTTTTTAATCTGGTTGATGATTGCTTTTTCTACTGCTTCTTTTATCATAATACTTTGTTTTTAACGGTATGGGTTCCGGTTCGGACCGGATTTTTATTTCAACTTCGGGCGAAGCGTTATGAACCTTTTAAGGCTTCGGCTCCGCTTACAATTTCAAGTATTTCCTTGGTGATGGCTGCCTGCCGGGCTTTGTTGTAGGCCAGGTTCAGTTGTTTAATCAGCTCGCCGGCATTGTCAGTGGCCTGGTGCATAGCGGTCATACGGGCGCCGTGTTCCGAAGCATATGAGTCGAGAATGGATTTGTAAAACTGGATTTTCAGCGATTTTGGAATCAATTCAGTTACAATTTCTTCTTTCGACGGAAGGAAAAGATAATCGATGTTTGATTTGGCCTGAACTGCATTTGGCGCGTGTGTTTCAACCGGCAGGAATTGTTCAACTGTTACATACTGAACAGCAGCATTTTTAAACTGGTTGTAAACAATATCTACCCTGTCGAATTGCTTGTCAGCAAAAGCATCCATTACCGAGGTAGCGATCACGGAAACATTTTCGTACGTAAGCCGGTCGAAAATTGAATCGTGCGATGCAACAACTGAATACCCTCTTTTGCTGAAAAACTCAGTTCCCTTGCGGCCGATGGTGAGTACGCTCACGTTTCCGGCTTCGTATTGCGCAGCATAATCATTCTTGATGCGCTGAACAGAGGTACGCAATATGTTTGAATTGAAAGCACCGCATAGTCCCCGGTTCGAGGTAATAATCACCAGCAGTACTTTTTCGGCTTTGCGTTGCTGCGACCAGATGTTTCCATCACCCGAATCGAGAGATGCACTCAGGTTTTGAAGTAGATCCTTCAGCTTTGCAGCATACGGACGCATTTTCAGAATCGCATTCTGGGCCTTGCGCAATTTCGAAGCTGCAACCATTTTCATGGCGCTGGTGATCTGCTGCGTCGATTTTACCGAAGCGATCCTGATTCTTACTTCTTTTAAATTCGGCATAAACTAAATTTAAACAACTAATTGTTTCCTGCTTCCGATCCTTAGGAGGTACAGGGACTTTTACTTAATGTATTTTGCTGATACTTCCTTCGCCACGCTATCGATGGTTGCCAGAATCTGGTCGTCGAGTTTTCCCTGTTTCAGGTCAGCAAGCAGTTCTTTGTGCGTAGTTTCGAGGTGATGCAGGAATTCAGCTTCAAAATCGTGAATGGATGCCAATGGAACTTTCTGAAGCAGGCCCCGGGTTCCGCAGGCGATAATAGCGATTTGCTTTTCAACCGGAACCGGTGAGTATTGAGGTTGTTTCAGGATTTCGACATTGCGGGCGCCTTTCTCCAGAATATTTTTGGTGGCGGCGTCGAGGTCGGAACCAAATTTGGAGAATGCTTCGAGCTCGCGGTACTCAGCCTGTGCCAGCTTGAGCGTTCCGGCTACTTTTTTCATCGCCTTGATCTGCGCATTTCCACCTACGCGCGATACCGAAATACCAACGTTGATGGCCGGGCGTATACCGGAGTTGAACAGTGTGGTTTCGAGGAATATCTGCCCGTCGGTAATAGAAATTACGTTGGTAGGGATATATGCCGAAACGTCGCCGGCCTGTGTTTCGATGATAGGCAGCGCGGTAAGCGAACCTCCGCCTTTTACCAGGTGTTTGATGGATTCTGGAAGGTCGTTCATCTGGCGGGCTACTTCATCACTTTTAATGATTTTTGCGGCACGCTCGAGCAGGCGCGAATGCAGGTAAAAAACATCGCCGGGATAAGCTTCGCGTCCGGGCGGGCGGCGCAGCAGCAGCGAAACTTCGCGATAGGCTACGGCCTGTTTCGAAAGGTCGTCGTAAATTACCAGTGCATGACGGCCGGTATCGCGTAAAAACTCGCCGATGGCAGCTCCTGTAAACGGAGCGTAGAACTGCATGGCTGCAGGGTCGCTGGCGGTAGCCATAACTATGGTAGTGTAAGCCATAGCGCCATGATCTTCGAGTGTTTTTACAATATTGGCAACAGTGGATCCTTTTTGACCTACAGCTACATAAATACAGAATACAGGATCGCCTTTGTCGAAAAATTCCTTTTGGTTGATGATGGTATCGATAGCAATTGCCGATTTACCGGTTTGCCGGTCGCCGATAATGAGCTCACGTTGTCCGCGCCCGATCGGGATCATAGCGTCAATGGCTTTAATACCGGTTTGTAAGGCTTCGGTTACAGGCTGCCTGAAAATAACCCCGGGCGCTTTGCGCTCAATGGGCATTTCGAAAAGATCGCCTTTCAGCTCGCCTTTACCGTCAATAGGTTCGCCCAGTGTATTGATAACACGGCCAAGCATTCCCGCGCCTACCATGATGCTGGCAATGCGGTTGGTACGCTGAACTTTGTCGCCTTCTTTAATCGCGTTCGATTCGCCCAACAGCACCACGCCCACGTTATCCTCTTCGAGGTTGAGCACTATTCCCTTGGTGTCGGTTTTAACAAATTCGACCAGCTCACCCGACTGGGCGTTGGTGAGGCCATAAACACGGGCAATGCCGTCGCCGACCTGCAGTACCGATCCTATTTCTTTGATTTCGGCTTCGGTTGAGAAGCCTGCCAATTCCTGCCGCAGTATTGCAGTTACTTCTGCGGGTTTAATTTCTGCCATATGAGTAATGGATTAATATCCTTTTATAAACAGGTTCTTTTCAAAATCTTTTCTAAGTTTTTTCACTTTGGTGGAGATGCTCTGGTCAACCTGGTAATCATCGAGGTTCACCACGAATCCGCCAATCAGCTTTTTGTCGATTTGCTCAACCAGGTCAATTTCTTTGTCTGTGAGTTTGTTGAGAATATGAAGTACACCTTCTTTTTCCTTCGAGCCAAGCTCCACTGCCGAGGAAACGTATGCTGTTTTAATGCCTTTTGATGCTTTAAACAGGTCGGTAAAGGCTTCGGCAATAGCCGGCAGGTAACGTTCGCGGCGTTTGCGGATCATCAG
Source organism: uncultured Lentimicrobiaceae bacterium (assembly GCA_964400395.1). Taxonomy (GTDB): domain Bacteria; phylum Bacteroidota; class Bacteroidia; order Bacteroidales; family UBA4417; genus UBA4417. The sequence goes on from CAYNVK010000202.1 coordinate 3,745, forward strand.
GGTCATAAAACTGAGCGACATCCTGTTAACCGAGGTGGCAAAGAGTTTGGTAATGACTTTGATCTTTTTATCCGCATGAATAACCGGGTTTTGCAGCATACGCACAAAATCATGGTTTGTGGTGCATATACTGCCAAGCAGTTTCATATCCTCATTAGCATTATCAACAACGCCTGATTCGCTGGCGAGATCGAAAAATGCTGCAGCATAACGCAATGTAATTTTGGTATAACTCATTTGAGGTGTTGTATTGATTCTGCCTAATTGATTTTAACTTCGTTCAGCAGTTTTTCGGTAAGTTGCTGTTGCTGTTCTTTGTTCTCGAGTTCTTTCCCGATAAGCTTTTCAGCGATTTCAATCGAGATGGAGGCGATCTGGTTTTTCAGTTCGTTGATGGCGGCCATTTTCTCAAATTGTATGTTTTCGCGGGCATTTTCGATAATGCGGTCAGCTTCTTCGTGTGCTTTTTCGCGGGCTTCATCGAGTATGGCTTCTTTCAGCTTTCGTGCATCACGCATCAGGGCATCGCGTTCGTCCTTAGCATCGCGCAACAGCTGTTCGTTACCAGCCTTCAGTTTCAGCATTTCCTTTTTAGCCTCGTTAGCTGCTTCCAACGCTTTTTCAATGGTATCTTCGCGTTGATGTATGCCTTTCATGATAGGTTTCCATGCATATTTTCCAAGTACGAAAAGTACCAGGCTGAACGAAACCAGCATCCAGAATAACAGGCCTATACCAGGAGTTACTAATTGCATAATTCTGGGTATAAAAGTTTATAATTTATTTACTTGTACTCAGGTTCAAAAAATCCGGTTACTGCATCCCTGCCAGTCGCAGGGATGCAGCATCCGGGCATGATTACTTCATGAAAATGATCAGAAGACAAACCACGATAGCGAAGAACGCAACGCCTTCGATAAGAGCGGCAGCCACAATCATGTTCGAACGGATATCGCCTACGCTTTCGGGCTGACGGGCAATGGATTCGAGCGCCGAAGCACCGATTTTTCCAATACCGATACCTGCACCGATAGCTGCAATACCAGCACCAATTCCGGCGCCCATATAAGCTATGGGTGCAAAATTAGCCGCTGCTTGTAATAAAACGCTTAAGAGTGACATAAGAATTGAATTATGGTTATTAATAAAAGAATTAGTGTTCAACGGAATGTTCTTCGGAGTGGCTGTGTTCTTCGGTAGCCATACCAAAATAAATGGCTGAGAGCAGGGCAAAAACATACGCCTGAATAAATGCTACCAGCAGTTCGAGCAGCGTCATAAATACGCCGAAAGCAATAGAAAATACCGATACTCCGTATCCTATGGCCACATTCATATTTCCAAAGATAAAAATAAGACTCATGAACCCGAGCAGGATGATATGACCTGCTGTCATGTTGGCAAACAAACGGACCATCAATACAAACGGCTTCGTTATTACTCCAACAAATTCAACCACCGGCATCAGTGGTATCGGGAATTTAAGCCACCAGGGCACACCGGGGGCATTGACAATATGTTTCCAGTAATCTTTATTGCCAATAAATGTGGTGATCACAAAAGTGAACAGCGCCAGCACCATGGTAACGGCAATGTTACCGGTAAGGTTGGCGCCACCGGGGAAAATGGGTATCAGCCCCAGCAGGTTATTAAAGAAAATAAAGAAAAATACGGTGAGCAGGAAAGGCATGAAACGCTCATATTTCTTTTTACCCAAACCGGGAATAGCTATGTCGTCGCGCACAAAAAGAATAATAGGCTCGAGCAGCGACTGAAGTCCTTTGGGCGCTGTATCGGGATTTTTTTTGTACCGGTTACCGATAGAGATAAAAACCACACACAACAGCAGAATGCTGATAAAAAGCGAAACTACGTTTTTGGTAATTGAAAAATCAAGTGGTATTTTGGCCGAGGAATCAATGGTTTCCCCATCAGGCAGCACTTTTACGATTTTCCCTTTGTTTTCACCCTCGTTTACCAGTTTGTAACCGTTGTATGCTTCGGTACCATGATGAAAATGAGAGGAGCTGAAGGTAACAAGTTTACCATTATCGAGCAGGATTACCGGCAGCGGAATTGAAAGGTGAAAATGGTTGTAGGTAAGTACATGCCACTCATGCGCATCGGTTATATGATCTATGATCATTTCGCCGGCATCGAAACCCTTTTTTTCTGAGTGCTCCGCTTCCAGCTGTGGCGCTCCTGTTTCGGAGGCAGTAGCATTTGCAAAAGTGAACCCTGATATAAACAAGGCAAGTATAATGAGCTGTAACCTGATTTTATGTGATAACTTACTGATCATAAGCCTGCTTTCGTATTGAAGTGCAATATTAGTATTAATCTTTGATAAATGCTGCGTATTCATCCCAAAAATACGAACTTATTTCAATTTTTGAATGCAAAAGTAATATAATTAAACATATTAGTGAAGCATCTGTGTGTGAGGGCTGAACAGGCCCCGGATTAGTAAAAATTTTAACGTATTCTTTTAAAATCAGCTACCGGAGTTTTGATATTATGCCGATTAAAACAAATGGACGGTGTAATTAACCTAAAACCGGTACTTTTGTTCTGTTTAAAATCCAGCTATGGAATTTACAGTTTTTTCGGACGAATCGTTTATGCGGGAAGCT
>CAYNVK010000203.1:0-4806 GCA_964400395.1 uncultured Lentimicrobiaceae bacterium
AAATAAAACTGTGTATGCCAACACTCAGCTTGCATCATACACACTAACTATCTGAGAATGCCCCTAGAAACCAAATGCATTGGTGGTTAGTGCGGTCTACTTGAATTTAATCGATTATAAAACTTTGATATACTGAGTAATACATTCCTATTTTTAAATAAAATAGGAAGGCGTTACAAGTCAGGATTGAAAATAATACCATGGGATGGCTGTGAAACCATGAAATGTATAAATCTAAATTGTATCCGATTTTTAAGCTATAGCTTAGCCGGACGTTCTTACGCTTTGCAGGATTTTATCCGAAACCAGGAAAATTGCCGGTTTTTTCGACATGGGATTGGTTTGAACAAAAACCACGGTTTTGTATACTTCCTCGATATTCTGATATGTTAGCACTTGCTCGGGTGTTCCCTTATAGTGCAGTTTTCCTTCGTTCATCAGCACAAGGTAATCGCAGTATTCGCCGGCCAGGTTCAGGTCGTGGATAATCATAAGCACGGTGAGATTGAGTTCAGCATTCAGTTTCTGAATCAGGTTGAGTACCTGTATCTGGTGCGTGATATCGAGGAAAGCCGTAGGTTCGTCGAGCAGCAGTATGCCTGGCTGCTGTGTTAACGCACGCGCAATGCCGGCCAGTTGTTGCTCGCCACCACTCAGGTGCGACATCAGTTTATCCTTGTATTTATAAATATCGGTAAGTATCATGTACTTTTCGGCAAGGGCAATATCTTCATGGGTTTCGAAAAACTGGAATTGCTGCCTGTACGGCAAACGCCCCATCAATACATATTCCATTACCGTAATGTCCATAATATCCACAAACTGGGTAACTACGGCCACCTGGCAGGCTTTCTCTTTTAAAGGCATACCACACAGGTTGCGATTGTTGATGTGCACGGAACCGGTCAAAACGGGCAGTTCGCCGGTGATGCCCCTGAATAAAGTTGTTTTACCCGATCCGTTCGGACCAATAATGCCGGCAAAGCTCCCCTGCTTTACCGAAAAGCTGATATCCTGAAGGGAGAAATGTTTCCCGTAGCCGCACGATACGTTTTTAAGCGATAAATATTCCTGCATGTTACGACATTTTTGATTTTATCCGGGCTCTGCTCAGTACCAATATAAATACAAGTCCGCCGGCCATGCCTGTAATAACGCCAATGGGTAATTCGTTAGGTGCTATTGCTGTGCGGGCCAGGATGTCGCAGAGTATTAAAAACAAACTCCCGCCCAGGAATGATCCGATAAGCGTGATGCGAAAATCGTTGCCGATGATTAACCTGGTGAGATGTGGAATAATAAGTCCCACAAAACCAATAACGCCCACAACGGATACGCAGATGCCGGTGAGCATGGAGGAAACAAAAAACAGTATTTTAATAATTACCGGGGCATTAACCCCCAGGTGTTTTGCCTTTGCTTCACCAAGCCTGAGTGCATTTAATGGCTGGGCATAAATGATGGAAACCAGCAAACCGGCCACAGAAGTAAACAACATGATATGGATCAGGCTGCTATCGGGTTCGTCCAACGATCCCATGGTCCAGAAGATGATATTGCGCATATTCTCGGTAGAGGTAACCGAGGTAAGAAACATCATGGCCGATGATGCTACAAAACTGACCATTACACCGATCAGCAGCATACGGTTAACATTCAGTTCACGGTTTTTAAGACTTAAAAAATACACCACGAAAATGGTAATCATAGCGCCCAGGAAACCCGAAAGCGGCAGCATAAATGTTCCCAGCGACAGGTGCAGCCCCAAAACAATGGTTAAGGTAACTCCAAAAACAGCCCCACCCGATATACCGAGTGTATAAGGTTCAACCAGCGGGTTACGGTACACACCCTGCAATATGGTACCGGTGAGGCTTAAAGCACCTCCGGCCGAAAAAGCCAGCAGTATGCGCGGTAACCTGATCTGCGTAAGTATGGTGTGTTCCATGCCCGATCCCGAACGCAGGATCGAAACAATATCTTTCAATTTAATATCAACTTCGCCCATCGACAGGGAAAGCAGTGTTGCGCCCAAAATGGAAAACAACAATACTGCTACCAGCAGCGCCCAGCCCAGGTATTTGTTTCTCATAAACTGTGTGCTGTGCCTGTTTGGCGGTATGGTTCTGAATATTTCATATGGCTCGCTGATAAAGCATTACTAATTGCCTATGAGTTTTACCAGGGTTTCGAAAGTTTTAACAAACGAAACCGGTGTAGGCGTACAGGCAAGGTCCGAATCGATGACAAAAACCTTTTTTTTCTTTACCGCTTTCAATTGCTTATATGTTTCCCAGGTTTTCTTTTCATCCTGCCCGGCAATACCCATCGAAACTATAATGATAATATCCGGGTCGCGTGCCAGCACGGCTTCGCGGGTAATGGTGCCCCTGCTTAACTCCGCGAAAATATTGGTAGCGCCTGCAAACAGGATGAAATCATTCATATAGGTATTCGTCAGCACGGTGAACAACGGATCGGAGCCGATCTGGAAAAACACCCTGGCTCCTTTTGCATGAACCTTCTTTTTGAGACTCTCTACCTGTAGCTTCGAGGTATTGATCATCTCCGTTGCTTTTTGTTCCTTACCCACAAGTTTGCCTAAGCGCATAAACTGCACACAGATGTCGTCAAATGATTTAACACCTTTAAAAACCTCGACTTTGAGCCCGAATTTACGAAGCGAATTAATGGTTTCAGGATCCGTGAGCTCAGTAGTAACCACCAGGTCGGGTTTCAGGCTCACCACTTTTTCGAGGTTAACCTTCACCGCGTTAGCTACAATTTGCTTGTGATCGTTTTTTGCAATTTCGCAATAACTGGTACATCCAACCAGTTTCGATTGCACCTCGAGGTAATAAAGATTCATGGTAAGCGAAGGCGCCAGCGACACAATGCGCTGTATGCCTGCACCCCACAAACTGGTTTGCAAACCAACAAATACGAAAACAATCAGAATCCTTGATAAAATACGCATAACTACCTTTTAAGTTCCCATCAAAATTATCATGAAGGATTGTTGCATCTATAAATGCTCATTCACCGCACAGGCAGGAAGTTAAGAGCACTCATGAGCCGGAGCGCCACCATTGCTGCAACTCCATGATGCATAAGCTTTCACTGATAAAATAAACGGGGAAACCCTTGAACTTTTTTACGAATTCAAAAAACTTTTTCCCGAAGTTTGAATTACCATTACATTGCCGGCAGGTCTTCTGGCTTGTCCGGTTTTTTTCGAGGCCTTCCCACCCCGTTTGCAGGGGCAGTGGCATGAGGGTTTCAAAAAAAACAACATTCAGGACTTACAGCTGCGGGTACAGCTCCGGTATTGCACCGGATTCCCATATTAAGGTTTTTCCTGCGAAGGAAAAATCCACCAACGCTGCAAAAGTAGAGAAAATAAAAGGTGTAAACAAATAATGAGGAAACGGTAATTTTTGCCGCCCTTATACTTTTAATTTCTTGAATACAGTAGTTACCGCATGGCCACCAAAGCCAAAGGTATTGTTAAGCACCACATTTACTTCGCGTTGCCGCGCTTTCAGGGGTGTGAAATCGAAATCCGGGTTCAGCCCTGGATCAACTTCATTGAGGTTGATGGTTGGATGTACCAAGCCGGTTTCGATTGACTTGATACAGGCAATAGCCTCAATAGCACCGGCTGCACCAAGCATATGCCCGGTTGATGATTTGGTAGCGCTGATACTGATTTTACCGAGATTATGTTCCCCGAACACTTTTTCGATGGCTTTGCACTCGCTGATATCGCCAATAAAGGTTGAAGTAGCATGAGCATTAATGTAGCTTACCTCATCGGGCGAAACGCCTGCATCAGCCATTCCGCCTTCCATGGCAAGCACTGCGCCTAATCCTTCGGGATGGGTGGCTACCACGTTATACGCATCAGAGGCTGCACCATAACCGGCCAGTTCGCAATATATTTTGGCGCCACGGTTTAAGGCGTGTTCCAGTTCTTCAATCATCAGTATTCCTGAACCTTCGCCTATTACAAAGCCATCCCTGGTTTTGTCGAACGGGCGCGAGGCTGTTTCGGGAGTTTCGTTCAGGGTCGATAACGCTTTTATGGAATTAAAACCACCCACCGATGCTTCGGATATGGGCGATTCGGAACCACCGGTAATAATAACATCAGCCCTGCCAAGACGAATGAGATCCATGGCATTGGCAAGTGCGTTGTTCGACGAAGCGCATGCCGATGCGATAGAATAGCTGATGCCATGCAGTCCATACCGGATTGATATTTGTCCGGCCGAAATATTGGGGATCATTTTGGTGACAAAAAACGGGCTGAAACGCGGAATCCGGGCATTAGCGCCAAAGTTCAGCACTTCTTCTTCAAACGTAAGCATCCCCCCGATACCGGTGGCAATAATAACACCTACCCTGCTACGGTTGCAGGCATCGAAGTTAATTCCCGAGTCTTTGATACATTCATCGGCCGCAGCCAGCGCAAACTGTGTATATAAATCCATTTTGCGCACATCCTGTTTTTCCATGTACTGCAACGGATCGAAACCTTTTACTTCGCAGGCAAACCTGGTTTTGTGGTTTACCGGGTCGAAATGGGTGATTCCGGCAGCCCCGCTTTTACCTGCAACCAGTGCATCCCAAAATTCATTTATATTGTTGCCAACAGGAGTTACTGCTCCTATTCCTGTAATTACTGCTCGCTTCATAATCTGATTTTTAATCTCTTTTAAATTCAATTTATTTATTGATTGTGTTACTTTCCTGCCGGCGACAAATCAGCAAGTATGGCATTGCAGAAACTCTTGTACTCAATAT
>CAYNVK010000203.1:4906-6352 GCA_964400395.1 uncultured Lentimicrobiaceae bacterium
ACTATTAACTCTTCAAAACGGCGGCAAATATACTTACTAATAAGTAAGTATGCAAAAAACAATAAAATTACATTTCACAAAATCAAATATTTGAAACAAAAATCATGGAATTAAACTAACGAACTATTTTGACCGTCGAACACATAATAAACTGATATACAATATATTTAAACATCGTATGCATACCTTGAATACTTAAATAAAATCACCAGGGCAACATAATTATTTAATAAAACCTTAATCAAATTTAAGATGGCAATTTATGTTATTTTATGGTTAACCACGCCTTGCAACCAAAAACAGAAACTCATTTTAAGTACTTTTACCAACTAAATCAAGCTTCCTGAAAAACGACATCATGAAAAAACACATCCCAATCATACGTATTTACCTGCTGGCAGTTCTGCTTTTTTTCAGCGGGTTTGTTTCAACACATGCGCAAACCATCCGGTTAAAACTGGTGGAAACCAGCGATGTGCATGGGTCACTTTTCCCCTGGGATTTTATTAACGATAAACCTGCCAACACTTCGCTGGCACAGGTGTATACCTATGTTAAGGCACTCAGAGCCGACAAGAGCCAATCCGTTATTCTGCTCGACAATGGTGATATACTGCAGGGACAGCCGCTGGTTTATTATTACAATTTCGAGGATACAAAATCAACCCACATCTGTGCCAGCGTGATGAATTACATGAAATACGATGCCGCCACCATTGGCAACCACGATATTGAACCCGGGCACCCTGTTTACGACAGGTTAAAAAAACAATTCGACTTCCCGTGGATGGCTGCCAACGCGGTGGATACCAAAACCGGTGAGCCATATTTTAAACCCTACACTATACTGAACCGAAACGGGGTAAAAATTGCAGTGCTGGGGCTCATCACACCCGGAATTCCCATGTGGCTGCCCGAAAAAATATGGAGCGGTATCGATTTCCAGGACATGGTTGTTACGGCCGAAAAATGGGCAAAAATTATTCAGGAAAAAGAACATCCCGATGTGCTGATAGGACTTTTTCATGCCGGGGTTGAAGCCAATTACGAAGGACAAACCGCCGATATGCCCCGCAACGAGAATGCTGCGCAACTGGTAGCCGAAAAGGTACCCGGTTTCGATGTGATATTTGTGGGACACGATCATCATGGCTGGAATTATACCGTGAAAGATCCTGCCGGCAACAATGTTCTGATCCTGGGAACATTAAATGCCGCTCGCACTGCTACCGAAGCTACCCTTGTACTGAACAAAAACACCACTACCGGGCAATGGAAAAAGGAAATCAGCGGAGATGTTATACAGATTGAGAAATTTAGCCCGGATGCAGATTTTATGGCTGAATTTGAGCCGGTTATTAAAAACATAAAAACTTATGTGGCCAAACCCATAGGTGAGTTTACTGAAACCATCAGCACCCGCGAGTCGCTGTTTGGCGATTCGCC
>CAYNVK010000204.1:0-1729 GCA_964400395.1 uncultured Lentimicrobiaceae bacterium
TCGAAAAAGACAAAATTATCGAACTGTGGGACCTGGCTCAGGCTCCTCCCGAAGAGGTCATTAATGAAAACGGTTTGTTCTGAGTGGCTGTACCTGTATTTTAAACTTAAAATAGACAGCAAATGGACGAGTATAAAGATACTGACGAATATATTTCGCAATTCCCGCCTCATGTTCAGCAAATACTTCAGCAACTGCGGCAGACCATACGTGATCTGGTGCCCGGGGCCGAAGAAGTAATTAGTTATGGCATCCCAACCTTCAGGTTGTATGGTAACCTGGTTCATTATGCCGCGTATAAAAGTCACATTGGTTTTTACCCGGGCGCTGCCGGAATCGAAATTTTTAAGGATAAACTCAGCGGATATAAACTCTCGAAAGGCACTGTTCAGTTTCCCCTGGATGAGCCACTCCCATTTGACCTTATTCGTGAAATAGTACTTTTCAGGGTAAATCAGAACCAGCTGAAAGCCGAGGCAAAGAAGAACAAAGGCCGGAAATTGTAATCTCAGATATACCTGATTTTTACTTCTTTCAGGAATTTTTCTTCAAGCGTACGCTTGATGCGTTTCACCACGGTTCGCCTGATCTCGAGGTCAACCGGCAGGTTTGGGTCCTGGTGGGCAATATTAATGCGGGTTCCTATTATAAAATGTATCTCATCGCTGTCGAGCAGCAGCCGTACAATCTGGTCGGCGGGTCCTTTCCCGATTTTGAGCCTGGGCGAGTGTTTTTTTAACAAATCCGAAACTTTTCCAAGGGTCAGAATTCCTTCAGTAACCAGGTCGATGCCATCCATAAACGAAAGTGGCGGCAGGTCAGGATCGTCAAATTCAAAGCTGTCAACAATAGGTACGCCCAGTTGCCGCGAAACAATATCGCCGGTCGTAGCGCCGCATATAATTTTTTTTCCTTCGAATTGTTTCACCGCTTCACCCAATTCGGCATCGTTCACCTCTTCGTACGGAGGACCTGTGCAGAGTAACAGTTTACGGGGCTCGCGGAAGTAAATTACGGCACAGGAGGTATCGTCCTTGGGCTTATAAATATCATTCAGGTTGGCCATATTAACAACTTTACCTGCCAGTTGTGTAGCCGAAATGGTCAGATCCGAACTTACAAGCTGGATCACATACTGCTCCAGGCTCTCAATTCCCCACCCGAAAGGGTATTTCGGGCTTCCCATTCCCGACTGCGGTACCCCATCGGAACAGATAATAATGCGATCCTCTTTCTGATGCCTGAATGCGCAGGTTCTCAGTTCTTTTCCGGCATTCCTTTCCGAATCCATGGTAATATACTGCCAGCCCGGGTTTATCTGCGTATTTCCGCGAAGTACAATGGTTTGCGGGTTATCATATTCAAGGATGCGGGTTTCGCCGTCTATATCGATGTCAACAATGGTAAAGGTTGAGTAACTCATCTGTCGCTCACTGCATACAGGCAGTGTGTTCATAATGATTTCTGCGATCTTGCGTACATCTTTATGCTCTTCGGCGAATTTTAATGCCATGGTAGCCGTGAGCGTCGAAAGCATACTCGCCTTAACGCCATGCCCCATGCCATCCGAAAGCACTGCTATGATCCTGTTTTCCTCGTATATGCGTTGTGAGAGGAACTTATCACCACATATTCTTTCCTGGTCGTGGTTTTTCTGCACAACATTTACTTCAACATAAAACTGCCCTTCACTCATGGATTAGTAATGCTTTGTTCTGGTAGATTTATT
>CAYNVK010000204.1:1829-6347 GCA_964400395.1 uncultured Lentimicrobiaceae bacterium
ACACGGTTTATCACTTCTTCTTTACGCACTTCAGGGTTTTGCATATCCCTGATAACCGCACCTACAATTTTGTTCTTTTTAATCGAAAAAATGGTCACATTCAGCAGGTTATCGTTTATCCGGACATCCCGGCCAACCACATCATCGTTGCTGGTTACCACGTAGGCAAACAATTTGTAAAACTGAACCGGAAGCAGGGTTTTCAGGTCGGCGCCGATAAGGCCGGGGATAATTTCGTTAATTTCGGAAGCTTCTTCGCCGAGTATAGATACAAAACTTTCGTTGGACCCGATAATCTTCATGTTTTCGTCCACAATCACCACAGCGGTGGGCAGTTTGTGAAGCATGGTCTGCGTAGTTTCAAGAGCTTCCTGGGCAACCTGTTTTTCTGCAAGTGCTCTTTTTTCTGAATTTTGTAATACCTGCTGTGTTTTTGCCAGCTTATCGTTGGTTTGCTTCAGCGAGCGGATATAATCCTGTTTGCTTTTGATGGAGTGCATGATGCACATATCCGGGCGCGTGATGCCGTTAGCTACATCGATGGCAAAATCACGACAGCTTTCGTATCCGCAGGCTTTGCAACCCAGGTTATCGGCGCTTCCGTTTTTGTCAATAATCTTGAGTACTTCTTCTACTTTTTCTTCGGGAGGTGCAGGTAGCCGCTGATCGTTGGTTTTAAAATCACGCTTCAGGTCAAGATGCTGAAATTGTTTCAGGTCGTTGTTCCAGCGGGCCATGTTGAAATTTTTTAATCGCTTCGAAGCATAATCCCTGGTGAGGGTTTGCCGGTTGTACTTTTTACCGCCGGGCTTCATACCCGGGCCCATCATACAACCTTCGCAGTAAAACATATTAAAATGCTTCTGAATGTAATCAATGCCTTGCTCAAACTGGCTGATGGCTGCCAGTATGCGGTCTTTACCATCGGCGGTAACCACGGTTCCTGATAACAGGTCGTGGGTGAGGCCCGATGCCTGTATAATGCCGGTGCTGATCGGGTACAGGTACCCTTTGTATCCCCGGGGTTCGTCGAATTCCGAAAATTCAATGGTACTTTCCTTTATGCCATGCTGATCGAACATTTCGCGAAGCTCGGTAAAAGTGAGTACTTCGTCAACATGCGCATCGCCTGTAAACCGGTCAGCTTCTTCCTTGGCGCCTATGCATGGGCCTATAAATACCACTTTGATTTCCGGTCCGTACAACTCCTTCAGCACCTTGGTATTGGCAATCATAGGATTAACAATAGGCGCGATATTATCGATCAGTTGGGGGAAATATTTTTCAATCAGCGAAACAATAGGCGGGCAATTAGCCAGGATGTAATATTTGCCTAAAAAGTTCGATACCAGTTCATTGTACTCTTTCGCCACCATGTCAACTCCAAAAGCAATATCGTGCACATAGTCGAAACCCATTTCATGCAACATCCTGACAAATTTCCGGTAGTCGGTAATGTCATCAAATTCGGCTGATATGCTAGGATCAACGAGTGCAGCAACTTTAAATTCCGATTTTATTAAATTATCAACCGCCGGTTTCGAATCATAATATCTGATGGCGCCGGGATTACACACTTCGAGGCAACTCCCGCAACCAATACATTTATCGGGTTCAATGTAAGGAATGTCGCTTGATGGACGGAGCACAACGGCTTTAACCGGGCAAACCCTCACACATGCGTAACATATTTTACATTTATCTTCTTCTATAAACACAAGTGGTGCCTGCATCTTTTTGCTGCTTAATGGTAACTGATAGTTAATTACTAATTAACCTGTTTTAGGAATTCTGGCTGCTGAAATCTATATGATTTTAGTCTGAATTATAAGCAGCTCAATTCCTGTTAATCTGATTTTTTTGTCATGCTTAAAACTTTACAGTTCAACCGACTCAAAAAAGTCGTCGAGTACGGCAACAATGCTTTCTTCATCGAGCCGTTCTTTAATTACACCATCCAGTTTCAGAGAAGGCCCGATGGCGCATTGCCCGAAGCATCTTTCACCATGAAAACGCACCTCGTTCAACAGGTTCCGGTCGCGCAGGTAATCGTTTACTATTTTAACCAATTGCTTGTTGCCCCTGGCAAAGCACGAACTGCCCAAACAAATTACTACCTCTTTTTTTTTGTTAGGTTCCATGTGATTAAAAGCCTGTAATTTTAGTTTTTTAGGCTATAAAAGTAATTCAGAAAACAAATATAGAATTAATTGTATATCAAAATCAACTGTTAACAGAATAACATTGTTATTTTTTTAACAACTATTCTGTTTTTTAATATGCAAAACATTATTTTTGTAGTCAGCTATCTATAAAAACTACCCTTAATCCAATGCAGGCCACCCTCGACGAAATTATCAGCAGGTACAAAGCCGGATCGCGCGAAGCCCTTTTGCCACTGCTGCAGGACATACAAATTGAATATGGATATCTGAATGAAGAAGCCATATTAAAAGTAGGGCAACATATCAATCTGCCATCCAGCAAAGTATATGGCATTGCCACCTTTTACGATCAGTTCCGGTTCGTTCAGAAAGGCCGGTTTCATATAAAAGTATGCCGAGGTACTTCCTGCCATATGCATGGCTCATCGGGAATTTTACGCGAAGTAGAAAGGGTGCTGAACATGAAGGAAGGCAATACAACACGCGATGGGCGTTTCAGCCTCGAGGCCGTTAGCTGCATGGGGGCTTGTGGTTCGGCACCGGTAATGAATGTAAACGGTGAGTTTAAAACAGCCATCAGCATCCCCGACATTGCCCTGATTATTGATCAATATAAAAACACTATTTAAACCAGGTACTGCTCCATGGACGAGAAACAATTTTTAACTGAAAAAGTGCTTGCTACAAAAGCAGACCTCAGCCAGAAGGAGATCGTTGATTACCTGGCTCTGATCAGGCACGAAACAGTTACCCGGCCTGTTGTTTATATTGGTTCGGGTACCTGCGGGAAAGTAGCCGGTGCTGATGAAACCCTGGCAGCGGTTAACCGTTATTTGTACGAGAAAAATATACAGGCTGAAATAGTGCAGGTAGGTTGTATCGGGCTCTGTACCTACGAGCCTATTGTGGATATCCAACTTCCCGGCAAAGCCCGCATCTCATTCCGAAATATTACCCACGAACTGGTTGAGCCTATTTTCGATGATATTTTTAACAGCGAAGTGCCTTACGATCATGTGCTGGGGCAATTCGAAAATACGAGGCACAACCGCTGGGAAAATGTACCGAACATCAGTGAGTTACCATTTTTCAAGCATCAGCGCCGTATTGTGCTGGCCAACTGTGGCATAAGCAACCCGGATTCAATTACTGATTATATTGCCCGCGGCGGATACCAGACTTACCTGAAATGCATACGGAATTACACCGGCGAAAAGATTTGTGATATTGTTTCCCAGAGCGGACTCAGGGGCAGAGGCGGTGGCGGGTATTATACCGGCGAAAAATGGGAAATGGCTCATAATGCGGTAAGCGATCAGAAATACCTGATTTGCAATGCAGCCGAAAGTGATCCCGGCGCTTTTATGGACCGCGCCGTTATTGAAGGCGACCCACATTTGTTGCTCGAGGGTATTGCTATAGCCGCTTACGCGATTGGTGCCACCAAAGCCTACATTTATGTAATGGATGAGTATAGCCAGGCTTATTCTATGCTTAACCAGGCTATTAACCAACTGAAAGAATTTGGCTTCCTGGGGTATAATATTTTTGATAGCGGTATCGATTTGAAAATATTGCTGGTACGGGGACCCGGCGCCTTTGTTTGTGGTGAGGAAACCGCATTAATTAACAGTATTGAAGGCAAACGTGGCATGCCCCGCCCTAAACCTCCTTACCCTGCCATCGAAGGCCTTTTTGGAAAACCTACGGTAATAAACAATGTTGAAACCCTGGCAAATATTCCGTTTATCCTGCGCTACGGTCCCCATCATTTTAATGAGATTGGCGTTGCCGAAGCCCGGGGAACCAAGGTTTTTGCCATATCGGGTAAAGCCATGATAACCGGGCTGGTTGAAGTTCCGATGGGCACTAAAATAGGGGATATCATCTATAAAATTGCCGGTGGAATTAAGGATGGAAAGGAGCTTAAGGCAGTGCAGATTGGCGGGCCATCAGGAAGCTGTCTCCCGGCCAGTCAGCTCGATCTGCCGGTAGGTTATGAGTCCTTATGGGATAAAGGCGCCATTATTGGTTCGGGAGGAATGATTGTGATGGACGAAGATACCTGCATGGTGGATATAGCCAAGTTTTTTATGAATTTCCTGCAAAAGGAGAGTTGTGGTAAATGTATTCCCTGCCGCGAAGGCACCAGGCGTATTCACGAAATCCTCGAAAATATTACACGCAGACCTACCGGTGAATCGGGATACGAAGTTCTCGAGCGTTTTAAAGGCATTATGCAGCTTGCCGATTTATCGGAGGTCATCAGGGATACATCCTTATGCGGGCTGGGGCAAACAGCGCCCAATCCTTTGCTCAGTGCCATGAAATGGTTCAGGGAAGAATTTGAAGA
>CAYNVK010000205.1:0-6343 GCA_964400395.1 uncultured Lentimicrobiaceae bacterium
AACCCTGATTGAATCCTGCAGATTCACTTCCATGGCCGAACCACATCTTTCGGCACTGGAATATACGGTGAAACCAATCAACTACAGTGGTAAAATCACCCTGAAAACCGGCATAAACGGTGGCATTATCAATGATGGTGTCGAAAGATACAAATCACTCAACCAGCAACATCTGAAGCCGGTTGACCAGGGCACACGGGGAAACCGCTTGTTCGTGGTTGTTTCAACTACCCAATCAGAAGTGCTGGTTGCCGAAGCTGCCGACCACGAGTTCCGCCTCGACGGAAGCCTTGTCGACGCTCAACTTAAACCCACAGTTTCTCCTTCGGCTGTTTACGGCACGATGTCGTTTAACGTGGAAAAAGAGCAATCCATCAGCCTGGTTAAAAAAGCAGCCATTTTTACCTCAAAAGCCGACGATACCGATGCCCCTTTACAGGCAGCATTTCGAACGCTCGACAATGCTACTGAAAACGTTGAAACAATGCTTCAGAAAAGCGCTGAAGCCTGGAAAACCATATGGGATAAAATTGATATGCAGGTTACCGGCGACCGCTTCTCGCAAAAGCTCCTGAGGCTCCATTTATATCACCTCATGGTAAGCATGTCGCCACACAACAGCTCTATTGATGCCAGCATTACGGCGCGCGGGCTACACGGCGAAGCCTACCGCGGACACATTTTCTGGGACGAGTTGTTTATCATGCCATTGTATGATATCAATCTGCCGGAAGTGGCAAAATCAATGCTTTTGTACCGCTACCGCCGCCTGGGTAAAGCCATGGCTTATGCAAAGGAATACGGATACTCCGGTGCCATGTTCCCCTGGCAAAGCGGTTCCGATGGAAGCGAGGAAACCCAGGTGATACACCTGAACCCGCTCAACGGGCAATGGGATCCTGACCACAGTTCGCTGCAGCGCCATGTTTCACTGGCAGTGGCTTTCAACATCTGGCAGTATTACCAGGTGAGCAGCGATTGGGACTTTATGAAATCGTACGGAACAGAAATGTTCCTGCAAATTTGCCGTTTTTGGGCCAGCAAATGCCACTGGAACGAGCAAAAGCAACGTTACGATCTTACAAAAGTTATGGGTCCCGACGAATTCCACGAAAGTTACCCCGATTCGGAAGAAGGCGGGCTCAACAACAATGCCTATACCAACCTGATGACTTCCTGGGCTTTCGGAAAAGCAGCTCTTATTTTCGAATCCTACGGAGATAAAGCAGTTGCTGAATTCGAAAAACTCGGATTTACTACCGATGAACTTCAACATTGGAAGGATATCTCCCAAAAGCTATTCCTCGATATAAATGAAAATGGAATTATTGCCCAATACGAAGGATATTTCGACTTAAAAGAACTGGATTGGGAATTTTATAAAAAGAAGTACGGTAACATTTACCGCATGGACCGCATACTGAAAGCCGAAGGACTTACCCCCGATGAATTTAAGGTAGCCAAGCAGGCCGACATGCTGATGACTTTTTATAACCTCGAAAAAACTGAAGTTGACCAGCTCCTTTGGGAAATGGGTTACCAGCTTCCCCCCGATTACCTGCAACGCAACCTCGATTACTATTTCAACCGTACATCGCATGGATCGACACTCAGTCGCATTGTTCATGCAAGGCTGGCTTCGATTGCCGGCAACCCTGAACTGAGCTGGCAACTTTATGCCGATGCGCTGGCCAGCGATTATGTGGATATACAAGGCGGAACCACAGCCGAAGGTATTCATGCCGGGGTTATGGCTGGTACCGTGCTTATCGCTTTGTCAACCTTTGCAGGAATTTCCTTCGACCATGACTTGCTGGTACTGAATCCCTGTTTGCCCGAAAACTGGGAAACCCTACGTTTTGGGTTAACATTTAAAGGAATACGATTCAGCATACTGATTTCGAAAACAAAACTGGTTGTTTCAGCAGATAAGGATTCAGCCATCCTTGTGAAAGGCAGCAGGTTGAATGTACTTGATGGTAAAGAAAGTGTTTGTGAATTATAAACTAAAATAAAAAAAAGAATATGTTAGGCGACGTTTTATTAATTACCGAGAAACATCAAAAGGCCGGTGAGATCATTATTGACCACATCCTGGCCAACAGGAAACCCAAAATGATGATTGGCATTTCGGGCGAATCAGGCTCAGGTAAATCGGAACTTGCTCATGTAATTGCCAAAGGATTACGCAAACATGGTATTTTTGCCAAGCCCATCCACATCGACAACTATTACCGCATACTGCCTTTGCTGCGCACCGAATGGCGAAAGGAAAATGGTATTCAGAATGTGGTTGGTTATGGCGAATACGACTGGGATACCATTTACCGGAATATTTCCGATTTCAAAACCGGTAAAGTTTCAACCGGTCCCTGCGTTGACCTGGTAACCGAACAGGTCGATCAGCTTACAACCGATTATTCAACGGTTGATATGCTTGTGGTTGATGGGCTGTATGCCATAAAAACCGAAGGCATCGACCTTAGCATTTTTATCGAACTTACCTATCACGAAACCAAAAAAGCACAGGTTGTGCGTGGAAAGGAACCTCAGAATGAATACCGTATGGCTGTACTCGAACAGGAGCACCAGATGGTGCAGGCATTGAAGCCAAAAGCTGATATCCTGATCACCATGGACTACGAGGTTAAAATAGTGAAGAGTGAAAAATGAAGAGTGAAAAGTGAAATACGAAAAACGAAAAGTGTTTAACGATCAGTAAGTTAATATTTTCCGGCACTTTGATTACATTTAAGGTAAACAAAAACGGCTCCTTTCGGGAGCCGTTTTTGTTACATTTTAATTTCGTCCTGGTTTTTATTTAAAAACCGGTAGTCGGTGAGCTGGTACGAATTTACCGGTGCCAGCCGGATCCACTTTTTATACTTAAAGTACCACTTCCACTGTATAGAGCGGAACAGGCCGCCTTGTTTCAGGAACGAATACACAAACGGATGCGCATTAATTTTCAGGTATTCTTCGTTTTGATCCTGGAGCAGGTACTGAATATTATTTTCAATCTCATCTGTTAATAGGATACTCGGTTTTATTTCACCGGTTCCGCCACATGAAGGGCATTTTTCGAGAATCGAAACATTGGTTTCAGGCCTTACGCGCTGACGGGTAACCTGCACCAGTCCGAATTTACTCGGGGGCAGGATGGTATGTTTGGCATTATCTTTTGCCATTTCGTCTTTCAGGCGCTGGTACAGTTTCCTGCGGTTTGAGCCCTCATGCATATCGATAAAATCGATAACAATAATACCGCCCATATCGCGAAGGCGCAGTTGCCTGGCAATTTCGGTAGCTGCCTCAAGGTTCACAGAGAGTGCATTTTCTTCCTGGCTGCTGTCGCTGTTCACCTTATGACCGCTGTTCACATCAATTACATGAAGCGCTTCGGTATGCTCAATAATCAGGTATACACCGCTTTTAATGGTAACAATTTTACCAAAAGAGTTTTTGATCTGTTTATCGATCCCGAAATTATCGAAAATAGGGATTTTGCCTTTGTATACCTTAACGATATCAACCTTATCAGGCGAAATGGTGCGGATATAATTTTTGACTTCTTCGGCTACGTTAGAGTCGTCGACGTGAATATTGTTGAACGACTCATTCAGCATATCGCGAAGTATGGCTGAAGTACGGTCCAGTTCGCTGATAATTTTCTGCGGTGCTTTGGCCCCGTACATTTTTTGTGCTACCGATTCCCATTTCTGCACCAGTCCATTCAGATCGGCATCCAGGTCGGCAACGCGTTTACCCTCGGCAACAGTGCGTATAATTACGCCGTAGTTTTTAGGGCGTATGCTCGAAATCAACCGTTTCAGGCGGTTGCGTTCATCGGCACTTTTAATTTTCTGTGAGATAGAAAGCCTGTTACTGAAAGGAACCAGCACCAGGTAACGACCTGCAAAGGATATTTCGCTCGAAATCCGGGGACCTTTAGTCGAAATGGGTTCTTTGGCAATCTGAACCAGAATTTGCTGATTCGGGGAAAGCACCTGTGAAATTTTGCCGGTTTTCTCAATATCGGCCTCCACTTCAAAATCCTGCATCTGGATCTGGGCATCTTTGCCTGCCAGTGCATTACGGGTGTATTTCTGGAAAGAGTTGATTTGTGGCCCCAGGTCGAGATAATGCAAAAAGGCATCTTTTTCGTAACCTACATCGACAAAAGCGGCATTGAGGCCAGGCATGATCTTTTTGATCCGGCCCAGGTATACATCGCCAACAGCAAAACTATTATTAGTTTTTTCCTTATTAAGTTCAACCAACACCTTCTCTTCAAGAAGCGCGATGTTAACTTCGGAAGATTGGGCATTTATTATTAATTCCTTGTTTACCACAGCTACATTAGCTTTTCAGATATTTACACTTATACGCATCCCATTGCTTATTAAAGGCAAAAAGATGTGAGGGTAAAGGTAAGTAAAAAAATTTCACCACATGAATAACACACGATTCATGTGATGAAATCATAGAGTCAAAAAGTGGTTATTTCTTTTTGTGACGATTTTTGCGTAAACGTTTTTTGCGTTTATGCGTCGACATTTTATGTCTTTTTCTTTTTTTTCCGCTTGGCATACCTTGCTGATTTTATGATGGGTAATGAATTATTTAACTTTATTTTTCACTTCGTTAACGAAAACCTTGGCAGGTTTAAATGAAGGAATATTGTGAGCCGGGATAATAATAGTAGTATTTTTTGAAATATTACGGCCGGTTTTCTCAGCTCTTTGTTTCACAACAAAACTACCAAAACCTCTGAGGTAAACATTTTCGCCATCAGCCATTGCTTTTTTGATAGCATCCATGAATGATTCTACGGTCTGCTGTACAGCGACTTTCTCAATGTTTGTCTTACTGGCTATTTCAGCAACGATTTCTGCTTTAGTCATTTTTCAAAATGTTTTAATGAATTGATTATAAATTTCTTAATGGGCTGCAAATATAGGGAGTTTTTTTAACACCAAAACCAATGGCTGTATTTTTTTGCATTGTTTTTTTCAGTTCAAAATAATTTTTAACCTTTTATTAAATTTCTTTGTCAAAATACTTGGAATTTGAAAAATAATACTAATTTTGCAGTCCCTATCAACAATGGTGTCGTAGCTCAGTTGGTAGAGCAACGGACTGAAAATCCGTGTGTCACTGGTTCAATTCCAGTCGACACCACCATGACGGAAGAAGAATTGGAACGAAATGTTCCAATTCTTCAACGTTATCAAGGGTTCCAAGAGATCGGCGAAATCTTTTTGAAACTTATTTTCCCCAAGTTTGCGGTAATTTTTACCACCATTTTACTACCATAAAATGATAAAAATTACCCATGAACAAAATCCACCTAAAATTTCAGCTGCGTTTTGACCGTTCTAATGCTAACGGCCATTATCCTATTTACCTGCACGTCAATATCAATGGTGAAAGGAAATATTTTTCCATAAATCATTCAATTCCCGAAAAAGACTGGAATGAAAAACGGCAGGAAGTGCGAACCTCCCATCCAGATTGGAATACAATAAACAATGACATCATCCGATTTCGAACTAAAGCAGAAAGGTTTCGTACAGCTGCAGATCAGGATGATCAAGCTATCAATTTGTTTCAATTTGAAAAAATGATCAGATCGGGAGCTAAAGACCTCAATGATTTTTTTAGTTTTATCGAAGATGACATAAAAGCGTTTGGCAATACTTATGCCCTGGATACTATAAAGATGTATGAAAGCCAATCGAGAAAACTTAAAAAGTTCAGAAACAAATTAGCCTTTAATGAGATCACACCAATTTTTTGGAAACAATATGACAGCTATCTGATAAAATTGGGTAATAATGAAAACACTAGGTGGAAGGCTTTCAGAACAATCAAAACATTCATTAATAAAGCAATTGAAAATGGAATAATAAAAACAGATACTTTAAAAGGTATTAAAGTACGCAAGCCGGAAGGAAATAGAATGTTCCTAAGTCGTGATGAAGTTAAAAATCTTGAAAAGATTTATAATGGATTTCTTACAAAAGATTTAAAAAACGTACTCCAATATTTTCTTTTTTCGTGTTACACTGGCTTGCGATACTCCGACGTAAAAAAATTGAAATTTTCTAATATTTATAAAGACCAGGAGAAACAATATATACGGTTTGTTCAAAATAAAACATCTGAACCATTAATGCTGCCATTGGGTAAAAAGGCATCGTCATTCATACACAAATCCGGACTTCACGACCAAGTTATTTTCAATGTTTATAGCAATCAGGCAACCAATCGGGCATTAAAGGAATTGATGAAACTAGCAGGTATTAAAAAATCAATTTCATTTCATTGCGCAAGGCATACT
>CAYNVK010000206.1:0-6340 GCA_964400395.1 uncultured Lentimicrobiaceae bacterium
TGAAGAGATGGGATTGAAGAGATTGATGGGGTTGAGGGGTGTATAGCGTTTTTACTGGTTGGAGATTTCGATATTCACGGGTTTTCCGTCCCATGAAAAGTTAATATTCAGCCATGTATTATCGAAGTTACAGGTAGTTTTTCCATCATTGGTATTGCCTTTTTCAGCATTGATTTTTACGCTTTTGCCGTTTATTTTTACAGCGGCTGGCATGGCATTCATCCTGATCTCGAAACGCATGGTTCTTGTGGCGGGCATGTTTTCCCATTTCCCGGTTCTGGTTATGGAAACCGTGGTTTTTGCATTGTTCTTCGAGCCTTTGTAGGTGATCAGTTCGTATTTGCCGTCAGTCAACGATTTGCTGTTCAGCCCGTTGTCCTCGTACTGCACAAAAGTGGATTTCCCTTCCGGATAGTAACGCACCACATAGTTTGCTCCGTTGTAATTGTCGGTGGAGGTTAGCGGTTTGGTCATAGGGATAAAGCTGCCGCCTTTGGCAAATACCGGCATATCATCGATGGTAAGCGGGAAGTCCATCCGGGTTTTACCGGGGTATTCATTGCCTGTATGAAAATCGTACCATTTGCCTTCGGGCAGATAAATGCTGCGGCTGCTGAGTCCTTTTTTTATAACAGGAGCAACCAGCAGGTTTTCGCCCCACATATATTCATCCTCAACAGCAACCGCTAAAGTATCATTTGAATACTGGTAAAAAAGCGGCCGCATCAATGGTGATCCGGTGGTTGCATTCTGGTATGCGAGGGTGTAGTTATAGGGCAGCATGGCATAGCGCAGTTTCATGTAGCTGCGCACAATTTCCTGGGTTTTTTCGCTGAAGTACACCGGTTCGCTGGGAATTACCGAGCCATGGGGCCGGAAGATAGGAGTAAAAACAGCAAACTGAAGCCAGCGTGTGTACAGTTCATCGTCCTTCACGCCCTGGGCAAATCCGCCGGCATCGGAATGGATGTAGCCAAGTCCGTTCATACCCATGGTGAGTAACAGCGGGAGTTGAGCCTGTAAGCCGCCCCAGCTGCGCGATACATCACCGGTCCAGGGATAAGCCGCATAGCGCTGCGAGCCTGCAAAACCGGAACGCTGCAGGTGGAAAAGTCTTGTGCCGGGGTAGTTCTCGGCATATTTCTCGTAAAGCATTTTATCCCAGTAATGCCCGAAAATATTATGCACCTGGTCGGCTTTGCCATTCACATGATAAATATCGGAAGGATGGCTTTCGGGTTCTCCCAAATCGCCCCACCAGCCGGCTATGCCCATATCAATTTGTTTTTTGTACTTCTGCCAGAACCACTCGCGGGCTTCGGGTTTAAAAATATCGATCAGGCTACCTGCGCCAAAATAAAACTGTTTGTCGATGTAGGTTTGGCCCAGGCTGTCGGTAACAAAAACGCCTTTGGCGGCGGCATCTTTATGATTGGCAACGGTATCGATTACATAGGGTTCGGTGATCAGGATGGTTTTTATGCCTTGCTTCCTGAATTTTGCCACCATGCCGGCCGGATCGGGCCATGCTTTTTTGTACCAGTCGAGTTTGCCAAGGTGGCCCTGAATACTGTCGCCAAACCAGTAAAAATCGAGGATAACGGCATCAACCGGGAAATCTTTTTTCAGCATCAGCGTAACGATGCTGTCCGTTTCCATCTGATTGCGGTAAGCCATCCGGCTTTGCAGGTTTCCCAGTGCCCAGCGTGGTGGCAGGGGTTGCCGGCCGGTAAGCTGGGTATATGATTTCATAATTTCGGGATACGAGCTTCCGGCAACCAGGTAATAACGGGCGGTTCCGCCAATAGCATTCCATTCGGTAACCGCAGGATCGGTATTGCCTATATCTACATAACCTTTCTGAGGGTTATCGAACAGGATGGCATACTTACGTGATGAAATGGTCATGGGAACAGAATAGTTGAGCTGGGTAGCCCCAAATTCATAACCGTATGATGGCCTGTTGTACAGCGGAAGTTTTTTGCCACGCCTGTCCATGGCTATGGCGCGTTCGCCGGTTCCGTAAACTTTTTCACCTTTTTTAAGTGCCAGCCTTACTCCGGTATTTCCCGGTTTGCTGTAAAAACCGCTTTCCTCGCTTAACAGCGTGTCGCCTTTGTAAATATAGGTGAGAAAGAACGGATCTGCGTTGGCCGTAATAGTCATCTGGCCGTTGCGGAGCACATACCCGTGTGTGGTTTTGGTGGTGCTTAAGGCCACTTTGCCGGGTTTCATGATCACCGAATGCGATGGATCAGCTTTTAATGTTCCTGCGGGGAAATAGGTTATTTCGATCATATTGCCCGAAAAAGGCCTGAGTGAGATAGTTCCTTTGTCGAGTGTTATTTTCCACGATGCGGGCAGTTGCTCAACTTTGCGGAGTTTGTGTATTTCGCGGTTGCTTTCGGTTACTGCTTTTACCGGTGGTTTGTAGCCGTTTACTGCCACGGTGATGTCCTCATTATCTTTGGTTTTACCCACCAGTGAGCCATCCATGTTGCGGAAAACATATACCAGCTGGTTTACCACATCTTCGGGCCTCAGCATGTAAAATGAGTTAATCACGAATCGGAACGAATACAGGTTTTTACCCTCGCGTTTCATTTTCAGGCTCTGATCGTCCTTGCCCCAGTTGCCAATCACGTATTTCCAGTCGTGGGCATCTATGCTTTTGTTGGTGATCACACCCGTATGAATATACACATCGCCGGGCTGATCTGCCAGGGCCCTGTTTCCTTCGGCTGCATTAAAATAGAGCGTAACTGTATCGGTAACCTTCGGATTTTCGGGCTTCAGCCAGCATATCTGCGCAAATGAAACAACCGAAAGGTGAATAAAAAATGCTATGGCCGCGAGGCGGAAGATGTTCATATAGAAGGTGTTTACGATGTATGATGTACGATGTATGATGAACGATTTACGAAGTACGATTTAAGATTTGTGATCTGACAATTTGCATCTAACATCCAACATCCCCAATCCAACATCCAACATCCCCAATCCGCAATCGCCAATCCCCAATCCAGCTATTTCATCAACTCAATAATCTTCACACTTTTTGCCGGCACTTCAATTTTGCTGAGGTCAGTAATCTGGTTGCCGCTGAGCACATCTTTGCCCCGTTTAAATCCTTTCAGGTTTTCCTCGAAGCGTGAAGTGACAAGCGTTTTTTCGTATTTGTCGTTGTTATTCATAATCACCATTACCGACTGTTTTTCTTTTTCGAGGGTGCGGAAGTACACATAAATGCCGTCTTCGGGGATATAATGGGTGAGTTTGCCTTCCTGCACGGTTTTGTTGTTTTTGCGCCAGCTGAACAGTGCAGTCATATAATCCAGTACATCTTTCTGGTCGTTGCTCAGGTTGTCGCGGGTAAACATATTTACTTCGTCACCCTGCCATCCGCCAGGGAAATCCTTGCGTTTGCCCGGGTCGCCCTGAAGTGTACCACGGTCGCTGAGGGCTTCGGTTCCGTAATAAATCATGGGCATGCCGCGGGTGGTAGCCAGGAATGCGAGCGCCATTTTTACGTTTTCAACGCTTTTTAGTACCGGGTACATGCGCTCAATATCGTGATTATCAGCAAATGTGATGAGCTTTGACGGATCACTGTAAAGGAAATCCTGTGAAAGCAGCTCATACAGGCGGGCTAAGCCGGTATCCCAACCTTCGTTTTCGGTAAATGCTTTCTGAATGGCGCCCATAAGCGGGAAGTCGAAAACATGCGACAGGTAGGAGCGGTAACCATCCTTGTTGGATTTATTATCCATCCAGTACGAGATTTGTGGCGGGTAGTTAATCCAGGCTTCGCCAACGGTATTCAGGTTGGGGTATTCTTCGCGGACTGTTTTCATCCACTGAGCCATAAAATCTTTGTCGGAGTAAGGATACGTATCCTGGCGCAAGCCATCCAGCCCGGCAAATTCAATCCACCATATGCTGTTCTGAATCAAGTATTTGGCAACAAAAGGATTTTTTTGGTTAAAATCGGCCATGGAGGTATCGAACCAGCCGTTGGACATTTTGTTTTCATCGGCTTTTGAGCGGTATGGATCGGAAATTACGCCACCGCGGAAATTGGAGCGGGTAAATTCGGGCCACTCATGAATCCAGTCCTTTTGTGGCAGGTCTTTCATCCAGTACGAATTGGTGCCGAAGTGGTTAAAAACAATATCCATCACCACTTTCATCCCTTTTTTGTGGGCGGCATCCACCATCTGGCGGTAGCTGTCGTTGGTTCCAAAACGGGGATCAACTTTGTAAAGATCGGTAATAGCATATCCGTGGTACGAGTATGCGTTCATGTTGTTTTCGAGCAGCGGGGTGCACCAGATGGTTGTAACGCCCAGTTTCTGAAGGTAATCGAGATGGTCGGTAATTCCTTTTATATCACCGCCATGGCGTCCGTTCGGGTTCGACCGGTCCGCTTTTTCGTACATGCCTGGCATATCGTCGTTGCTGGGATCGCCATTGGCAAAACGATCGGGCATGATAAGGTACATCATATCAGCTGTGGTGAAGCCTTTGCGTTTGGCCGATCCTTCGGCACGTGCCTTTAACTCGTATTTGTAAGTGGTAAGGGTGCTGTCCTTTTCCTTAAATGCAATATTTATTGTGCCCGGTTTTGCAGTGTTTCCGATATTCAAATCGACAAACAAATAATCATTACCTGCGCTGGTAACCCCTTTTACACTTACGCCTTTATACTCCAGAGCAGCTTTGGTTTTGCCAATATCTTTGCCATGGATCATCAATTGCAGTGAGTTGTTTTTCATGTCAGTCCACCAGCAGGGAGGTTCAACATGGTCGATGGTAACCTGTGCGAAAGCGGATTTAAGGCAGAAAATACAAATTAAAATAAGGTTATTTTTTTTCATGGGTTGGGGATTTGGTTTGGCAAAGATATAAGAAAAAAAACCATATAAAACAATGATTTATAACGCAATCGTTTGCGGGAGAGAAATTTGTGATAATATTTTTTTTTGTACCTGTACAGCCTGATATTATGGCAGAAAAACCAAAGGCCGGCTGGAATGGAAGCCGCTTTTTCAAAATTTAAACCAGGCCCTTATGCTGAGTTGAGCATTTTGAAGTCAGGTAACTCTTAGGGCCAGTCTACCTGTTAAATTAGGAATTGATAAGCCGGAACAACTTCAATAGTAAAACCTTCTTTAACAATATGATCAGCGCCTGCAAAAGTTACTATCGTTGCTTTTTGTTGCCCGAAAAACTGCATGGCTGCCAGCAACCCATTCAGTTCGCGCTGTAAATTATCAGCCGTAAGTTCGTAGCATACCTGCACCAACTCCATTACCTGCCCGTTATTCATGGCCACAAAATCGCATTCACCTTTTTCGTCAAAATAATACAGTTCAGTATATTTTTTTCGCAAATGAAGAAATACCAGGTTCTCCAGTTTGCGGCCTGCATCCTCAGTGAGCACTGACGAAACTACGTTTACCAAACCCAGATCAATGGCATATACCTTCCGGGGATTGATAAGCTGCGCCTTTGTTGAATGACTGAACATAGGTAAAAATGATACCAGGTACGAAAGCTCCAGGTGTGAGAACCAACTTAACACCGTACTTGTAGCACCAATCGAAAGTGCTTGTTTTAATTTCGTCGCCGATATACGGTTGCCAATATTCGAAATAAGATACTGGGCAAGCCTGTGTAGGCTTTTTATATCTTTTATCCCGTAACGGGTAACAATGTCGCGAATTAAAATATCATTAAACAGCGTGGCAAGTTGTTCGTCATCTCCATTTTTTACAAACTCCGGAAATCCTCCGGTTTGCATATATTTTGCGAGGCTTTCGGCTCCGGCTGTTAGTTGCAGAAACTGCAGAAATTCGGTATACGAAAACGGGAAAAGCTCCTGTGTGATATGCCGCCCGGTTAAGCGGGTTCCCAACTCCTTGCTGAGCAGCGATGCATTTGAACCGGTGATCACTACCTGGAGGCCTTCGTCCAATTTCTGGCGGACAAACATCTCCCAACCTTCAACCCATTGCAGTTCGTCGAAAAAAAGAATTTTTGCGCCTTTGCGTGCTATTATGTGATCTAACCTGGCAAAATCCAGCAGGTTGAATTCATATAATTGAGGTGATTCGAAATTCAGGTACAGCAGATTTGTATGATCTAATTCGTTCATCATCTGCATCAGCAGGGTGCTTTTCCCGCATCGCCTTACTCCTGAAATGATTAAAGCATGTGAGGATAAACTTCTGGTGGCTGGCTTTAGCTCGCGCTTCAATCCGGCATCGCGTGTGCTAAGCCTTAACTTTTGTTGTTCCACAACATGTTCTATAACACTTTCTAAAATCATATTCGCCTA
>CAYNVK010000207.1:0-6340 GCA_964400395.1 uncultured Lentimicrobiaceae bacterium
CCATCAATTACGACATTTACAATCAGCAACTTGTATTGAAGTATAAAAATGCTATAGGTTCCGATAACCTGCTGCAAATATCTTTTGCCTGGCTCGAAAATTTCGATATGCACAGCAAACATTTCGAAGTGATAACAACTGCTGATACGATAAAGGAAATATTTCAAACCCTTGGGAAAGGTCCGGCCAAAGTTTTATACTCCTTCAGCCGGAAGCTTACAGTTTCGAATCTTACCGAATCATCAGTCCATTATTTTGCACAAATACAGCGTACCATGTATGTTTCCAATGGTAGCAAACGGCAGAAGTACAAAAATAACCGTTCTTTTGTTAAAACATTTCCTGAGGCAAACCACGACCAGATTTTCAAATATATCAGGAAAAATAAATTAACGGTACAAAAAGCCGACGACAGGCATATGACCGAACTTATTAACTACTGCAATACACTCCTTGGTACATGAAACGTTTGCTAACAGGGATTTTGTTCCTACTTTTAACAGTATCATCCATAGCTCAGCAATCGCAAAAACTGGCATCATTTCACGTGAAAGGCATGTCGTTTGCACAGTTTAGCGCCCTGGTACAGAAAGAGACTTCGGTACAGGTTTTTTTTCAGGAAAAATGGGTTAAAAAGCTGCAGGTTGAAGTAAACCTCGATAATGTTAACGCAAAGACAGCGGTTGAGCAGGCCTTAAAAGGTAGCGGACTCGAGGTATCGGCCTGGCATGGAAACCTGGTGGTACTACCGGGTGAAAAGCTGCTGGCTACACTCCCGCCTTACGATTTTGAAGATAAAAAAAGCAGGCCCGATACTGCTTCAAAAGCACTGACCGCCAGTGAAGAACGATATTTAACCGGGCGAAATGCCGATGTATTACAAATTCTGAAAATCGGTCAAAAGGGCGGACACCTTAGCGGAACAAAAGCCAAAATTACAGGCAGGATCATGGACGAGGAATCGGGCGAAGCCATTTTCAGCGCTACCATGTATATTACTGAAATAAAGGCAGGGGCCGCTTCCGATATGGATGGTTTTGTAAGTCTCTCGCTCAAACCTGGCATATATAATGCTACATTCCAGTACATGGGTTACCAGAGCAAAAAATACCAGATTGAAGTTTTTTCGGATGGTGAATTCACGGTAAGCCTGAAGAAGTCGGTAATACAAATGAAAGAAATTGTGGTGTATGGCGACCCCCAGATGAACATCAGGGCAAAGGACCCCGGCTCGACAAAATGTCGATAAAAGCCATCAGGGAATTACCTATGCTGATGGGCGAACGCGACATACTGAAAGTGTCCACTACCCTACCCGGTATTGTTAGTGTTGGCGAAGGTTCTGCCGGGCTTAATGTACGAGGCGGCGGTTCCGACCAGAATGCATTTTACCTGAACAAAATCCCGATTTATAACACCTCGCACCTGTTCGGGTTTTTCCCCGCTTTTAACGCCGACATTATTAAAGACTTTTCCATTTACAAGGGATTTATTCCTGCCCAGTATGGCGGTCACCTTTCGTCGGTATTAAACATTGTTTCCAGGCAGGGAAACCGCAAGCATTTTATGGCCCGCGGCGGCATAAACCCGGTAACCGGCAACCTGGTGGTTGAAGGTCCGATTAAGAAAGACACACTGTCGTATATGCTCAGTGCCCGCGCCTCCTATTCCGACTGGATCCTGAGTAAAATTAACGACCCGGTTATCAGCAACAGCAATGCCGCATTTAATGATGTATCGGGCGGTTTAAATTACGATATCCGTAAAACCCAGGTTTCCCTGTTCGGGTATCACAGCTACGACCGGTTCAGTTTATCTGATCTGAATGAGTATGAGTATTCGAACAACGGTGTTTCGGCAACAGTTGGTCATACCTTCGGTAAATCGATCAGGGGCGAGTTTTCGGTAATCGGATCGCAATACACTTTTTCAACCATCGATAAGCAGGATGAAAATAAGGCCTATTCGCATAATTATAAGATAGAGCATTACGAAATCCGGGCAGATTTTAACCAGTCCATCAGCGACAGGAACACGCTCGAATATGGCATTGGAACTGTACTTTACAAGCTCGACCGCGGAACGGTGGATCCCTATGGCGATAATTCACTTCGCCAGGAAGTAGAACTTGGCAAAGAAAAAGCTTTGGAAAGTTCACTTTACATCTCCGATTCGTACGATGTACTGCCCTGGCTTAACCTCACAGTAGGAGGAAGGTTTACCATGTTTACACCCATGGGACCAAAAACGGTGTATGAATATGCGCCCGACCTTCCCAAGGAACCCCGGAATATCACCGATACGCTTTACTTCGATGAGAACAAAGCGATTAAACGATATAACGAACCCGATGTAAGGGTATCGATGAATTTTAAAACCGATGATGCAGGATCCATAAAGCTGGCATTTAACCAAATGCACCAGAACCTGTTCATGCTCAGCACTACCACAGCCATTGCACCCAACACGCAGTGGAAACTTGCTGATTACCACCTGGCGCCCTCCAAAAGCAATCAATATTCAGCTGGCGTTTTCCGTACGCTGGCCAAATTCGGAATCGAAACTTCTGCTGAGCTGTTTTATAAACAAACTACCAATTACCCTGAATTTAAGGACGGAGCAAATTTCCTGAATACCCCGAACGTGGAAACATCGGTACTGCAAGGCGATCAGCGCGCCTATGGTATTGAATTGTACGTGAAACGCAGCTTACGCAAACTGGAGGGATGGATTTCGTACACCTATTCCCGATCGCTGATAAAGGTGGATGGTGAACATGCCTGGGACCAGATAAACAATGGAAAAGAGTACCCGGCAAACTATGATATCCCCCACTCGCTCAACGTTGTGCTGAGCTACCATCCTAACCGGAGGTTAACGCTGGCGTCCATTTTTACCTACCAAACCGGGAAGCCGGTTACCTACCCGGTTTCAGTGTATTACTACAATGGTGTACCGGTACTCGATTACTCATCGCGAAATGCATACCGTATCCCGGATTATATCAGGACCGATTTCTCGGTTACCATCGAAGGGAACCTGAAAAAACAGAAGTTTATGCACAGCAGCTTTATTTTTAGTGTGTACAATGCTTTTGGAAGGGATAATCCATATTCGGTGTATTACAGGGTTGAGGATGGATTTATCCGCAGTTATCAGTACTCCGTAATAGGCGTGCCTGTTTTTACTGCAACTTGGTTGTTTAAACTTGGAAATTATGTATCAGAATAGGTTCATATTTATTGCCACGATGCTCCTGTTTTTAACGGCATCGTGTATACAACGCTTCGACCCGGAAATCAAAAGTACTGATGCGGTAAAATACGTGATTACCGGCCAGGTAAATAGTGGTGACGATGTTCAGCGGATTAATATCGGCACCTCATCACCCATCAGTAAACCAGAAATAATTCCTGTTACAGGCTGTTCGGTTAAAATTATCGACGCAAAAGGAAACGAGTACCCTGCAACCGATGTATGGAGCGGTAATTACGATGTTACTATACCCAAAAGCGAACTTGTTCCGGGCAATGCTTTTAAAGTTGATATTCTGATTCCCGGTGGCACACATATAATTTCCGATTTCGACCAGATACAGTCCGGCCCACCGGTTGATTCGGTTTATTATGAAGTTCAGAGTTTACCCACCTCTTCTCCTGTAGAATTTACCGATGGCATACAGTTTTATGTTGACCTGAACGCGGGTAATTATACATGCCGGAACTATAGGTACGATGTGGTTGAAACCTACGAATACCATACCAAATACCCGATTGAATGGTGGTATAATGGCCGACTGCGTCACACCTCGCCCCCTGATTCGTCGAAAATGGTATGCTGGCGGACCTCCACCCTGAGAGATGTGTATATGATTTCCACCAAGGAGCTGGCCGAAAACACGTATAAAAAATATCCCCTTAACTTTGTCGATAACCAGTCGTCAGCCCGGCTTGTATATGGATACAGCCTGCTGGTACGACAATATACCATGAGCGATGAAGCGTTCAAATACTGGGAAAAAATACGCATCAACAGCCAGGAGCAAGGCGGGTTATACGAAAGCCAACCGATGTCAATAAAAGGCAACCTGCATAATGTTACCCACCCCGACCAGGACGTGCTTGGATTTTTCAGTGCAACTACGGTAAGTGAGAAAAGAATTTTTGTAAAGGATGTCCCCGATCTGCCCATTGAATTTGTATTCAACTGTGTAATAGGAGATTTGCCTTGGGGCGGCCTGCAGGGTACTGACCCCGTAAAATACCCGGTCTATCTTCCGCAACGGTCGATATGGGTTGATGATCAATGGGTTTCGACCTATGATTTACTAAGCATTGACCATGAGTGCGTTGATTGCACTGCTACCGTGGGAGGAACCATTGTTAAACCCGATTTTTGGCCAAATTAATCTGAAAAATGTATAAAAGATATATTCCCATTTTCGCACTTCTGATCCTTGCATGGCCAGGCTTTGCAGCACGCCCTGTAGTTTCAACGGCTCAGAATACTGAAAAAGTGGTACTCATTACCGACAGGTCAGTTTATATTACCACCGAGCAAGTTAAATTTTTCGCAAGTCTTTCGGCTGGCAAAGACCTAAGCATACCGGTTGAAAGCGAAATCCTTTATTGCGAAATTATTACACCCGACGGGAACAGGATAGCCGGTAACAAATACCTGATCAGCGACAATTCAGTATCAGGCTGTATTGATATTCCTGAAAACCTGGTTTCGGGTGCTTATTATATCAGGGCCTATACCAAAGTGATGCGTAACAATGGACCTGAATCGTACGGCTACAACCAGGTGATTATCATTAACCCATACCGCGATGAGGTTCTTGCAAAAAACAACAAATCGCAGGGTAATGCCGCCCAGGTAGTTTCGCTCAGAAGCCGCAGCATGAGTGATGCACTGTTTGTTTCGGCTGACAAAAACAGTTACACCGCGCGCGAAAACGTTACCGTTTCGCTCTCACTTGCCCCGGCCGGCGACGATGATGAGAATGTACCTCTTAATAATGTTTGTCTTTCGGTGATCCCGGGAAATTACATTTCGAAACCTGTCGCGGTGGTTCAGACCAATAAAAAAATAACAGGTAAAACCGATTACTATCCCGAAACCCGCGGGCTTTCAATAACCGGCAAACTCACCCAAAACCCGGCAGGCGTACCTGTAATTGACAAAAAAGTAAATTTATCCATTATTGGCGAAGGACGCGATTTTATGTCGGCACGAACCGACAGTACGGGTCAGTTTCATTTTGCCATGCCTTCGTATTCCGGTACACGCGACTTGTTTGTGTGTGCCGAGAAAATTGACTCAGTAAAAGTAAAAATCTGGGTCGATAACGATTTTTGCACCTTGCCCGTGCAATTGCCATCACCGGCTATAAACCTGTCAGCCGATGATTTAAAAAACCTGCAGGATATGGCTCAAAATGTGCAGATCAGCGCGCATTATTATACGGATAGTGCCGGTAACAAAAGAAAACCGAAAACTGAAAAATATCCTTTCTACGGTAAGCCCACCAACATTATTTATATCGATAAATACATACAACTTCCAACCCTGGAGGAATATTTCAATGAACTGCCCAGCGAGGTAAAAGTACGAAAACGCAAAGGGCAACCCCGGTTTGATGTGCTGGGTACCCGGGGTGTTTCGCTGTACGAACCGCTTGTGATGGTCGATTACGTGGCTGTTGATGAACCTGCCAAAGTGCTGGCAGCCTCACCGCAGAACATTTCGCGTATAGAAGTTGTGAAGGACGATTATATTAAAGGGGGGCAAACCTATGGTGGCGTGGTAAGTATTATATCGAAAAAAGCCGACTTTGCAGGTATCGACCTTCCTTCGGCAGGGATTTTTATCAACTTCAATTTCCTGAGCGAGAACTCCTGCAAACCCTCAGGTTATGATAACACTGCCGGACATCCTGATGCACGCAACACGGTGCTCTGGAAACCGGGTATAAAAATTAAAAACGGGACCACCGAAAAATACACCTTCACAGCCCCTGATACACCCGGAACCTACACCCTGATGCTGGAAGGAATCAACGAAAAAGGCGAAATGGTAACCGTTACCGGCACTTTCGAGGTGATTAAATAAATCGTTTAAACCCTAAATCACAAGGTTGAAACTTCTATTTCGCAAAGCATAAACTCACAGCCATCACGAAAACGGATTTAACAGATTTTGTGCCCGGAAGCGCAGATACCTTTTTACAAAGCCCTGATGGTAAGCAACATTATTAACACTAATACACGCATGCCTTTTACGATTTAAGCGATTCAGCCTTTGAGATATCATAACTATACCATGATGCACATGCCGG
>CAYNVK010000208.1:0-2564 GCA_964400395.1 uncultured Lentimicrobiaceae bacterium
ACTAACCCCGACGGCATTGCAGATATCTCAGGATTCGGCCCGGCTGACAAACTCACATTCTCACATATTTCGTACGTTCCCCTTGTAATTGAACGCCAGGCTATAGCTGCTGGTATTGCCAAAATAGAGCTCACCACGGCTACCATCAACCTGAAGGAAGTAGTGCTGTCGGCCAACAAGGTTGAAGAACCATACCGCGATTTGCCGGTTAGGATAGATATAATTCCATCGCGGCAAATCCGCTTTGGCAATCCGCAGACATCGGCCGAATTATTGCAGCAAAATGGCACAGTGTATGTTCAGCAAAGCCAGCAGGGAGGCGGAAGCCCTGTAATCAGGGGGATGGAATCAAACCGCGTGTTGCTGGTTGTTGATGGCATCAGGATGAATAATGCAATTTATCGTGCCGGGCACCTGCAAAATGTTATCACCATCGACCCGAACATACTGAGCCGCGTTGAGGTGGTTCATGGCCCCGGTTCGGTGATTTATGGCAGCGATGCCATGGGTGGCGTAATGCATTTCTATACCCGCAATCCTGTTCTTTCCACCACAGATAAACTGTTTACTTCCGGAAATATAATGCTCAGGTATTCAACTGCATCAAACGAATATTCGCAGAGCTTTGATGTGAATGTTGGTGGCAAGAAAATAGCTGCTTTCATCGGCGGAAGCACAAAAAACATAGGCGACCTGCGCGAAGGCAGTAATCGCGACAGCAAATACGGCGACTGGGGCAAATGCCTGTATTACGCCGAAAGGATCAACAACAACGATATCATGACCCAAAATGCGGATCCTTTGATCCAGAAAAGCTCAGGGTACAAACAATATGATGTTTTTGCAAAAATTCTGTATAAACCAACTGAATATCGCACGTTGACGCTAAATACCCAATTCTCGAATTCGGGGAATATACCGCGTTACGACCGTCTTACAGAGATGAAAAACGGCAAACTAAAATATGCCGAGTGGTATTATGGTCCGCAAACCCGGGCATTGGTTTCGTTGAAAAGTGAATGGCTGAAAGCTGTAAAAATGTATGATATGGCACGTGTAACAGCAGCCTACCAGTATATCAGCGAAGATCGGGTAAGCCGGAATTTTGGCGCTTCTAAGAAAAAACACCAGGAAGAAACCGTAAACATCCTCTCGCTGAATGCCGATTTCATGAAAAAGATATTTACTAACAGCGAGTTACGGTACGGAGCCGAAGGTATCCTGAACCTGGTTGGATCGGAAGCCTATAATCAGAATATTACTTCGGGCGAAATAACCCAGGATGCGGCTACCCGTTATCCAGATGGTGGCGATTATATGGTGAACCTGGCAGCCTATGCATCGAATAACTGGGAAATTTCCAAAAAGTTTATTTTTTCACAGGGAATACGTATTAACTATATTTCGCTCGAAGCAAAATATACCGATGAAATGATGAACCTGATCAAGTTCCCCTTTGATGCCACCATGAAACAGGATAATACGGCGGTAAACGGGAGCCTGGGCCTGGTGTATATGCCTGCCAACGGCTGGCGCATTACCACCAACCTGTCCACCGGTTTCAGGGCACCCAATATCGACGACCTGTCAAAACTCAACGACTCCAACAGCCAGGACCAGCTGATTATTGTCCCCAACCCGGATTTAAAACCAGAGAATGCATACAACGCCGAAATTACAATTGGTAAAACCTTTGGCGAAAGTGTACAAATTGAGGCAACCGGTTTTTATTCAAGGCTCACCGATGCTTTTGTTACCCGTCCGTCTACATACAACGGGCAGGACTCCATCATGTTCGACGGGAACCTTTGTGCTGTACAGGCCATGCAAAATGCCAGCCAGGCCAATGTTTACGGATTCGAAGGTAGTTTCCTGGCCCAGATCACCAAATCACTTTCGTTACGCAGCAGTTTAACTTATACCTATGGTCATGTAAAGGAGGAAAACGTTCCCCTCGATCATATTCCACCGGTATTTGGGATTACATCACTCAAACTTGAGTTGAGTAAATTCACTACCGAGTTTTATGCGCGCTACAACGGATGGAAACATATTGAAGACTACAGCCCGGGTGGTGAAGATAATGAAGCGTATGCAACCGCCGACGGAATGCCGGCATGGTACACGCTGAACCTCAGGGCAGGCTACCAGTTTAACCAGAACATAAGCCTGCAGGCCGGCTTCGAAAATATGCTCGACAAACATTACCGCAATTTTGCCAGTGGTATCAGTGCCCCAGGCAGGAATATATATGTAACCCTCAGGGCAAATTTATAACCAGTTTTGCTTTGATAACAAAAACAGCCGGTACTTTCGGGTAACGGCTGTTTTGTTTTTAGATAAATAATGATTGGCTATTGTGTTTTTTCGCCAACAAACTGATCATCTTTATTTTTGAACAACACGTTGAATGTGGTTAGGCTGCCGTAGATTCGGGTAATATACTGTTCGAGATCAACTTTTTCCTCATCGGTGAGGTTACTGGCGTTGATGCGTTGTTCCATCACCCGCACGCGATCGCGGACCATCACAATTTTATGAAAAAAAGTTTCAATCGGGATTTC
>CAYNVK010000208.1:2664-6327 GCA_964400395.1 uncultured Lentimicrobiaceae bacterium
ATTTTCGGCCAAATATCCGCACAGGCTATACATCATTAATCTTTCCGTATACATTTCATTCCGGGAATATCCATGATCAAACTTTTATTCGGGTAGTGTGTTTATTAGTACCTAAACATAAAGCAGATGAAAAATATTGCCATACTTGGAACCGGGATGGTTGGTGATGTACTCGGCACCAAACTGGTGTTATTGGGCCACAAAGTAATGATGGGGTCGCGCACCGAAAACAATGAGAAAGCACTGGCCTGGAAAAATAAAAACGGAACACTGGCATCGAACGGCACTTTTGCGGATGCGGCTGCTTTTGGCGAAATAATATTCAATTGCACTTCAGGAAAGGTTTCACTAGAGGCATTGCAACTGGCCGGGCGCGAAAACCTGCAGGGCAAAATACTTGTTGACGTGGCCAATCCACTGGATTTCTCGAAAGGGATGCCTCCCACACTCACTATTTGCAATACCGACTCGCTGGGCGAAGTAATTCAGCGCCAGTTTCCCGATGTGAGGGTGGTAAAAGCACTCAATACTATGAACTGCCAGCTGATGGTAAATCCGGGTTTCCTGAAGGAGCCGGGGAACGTGTTTATGTGTGGTAATGATTCCGGTGCAAAATCAGAAGTTGAAAAATTGCTACGTTCTTTTGGCTGGGAGAAGATCATTGACCTCGGCGATATATCGGCTGCCAGGGGAACGGAACAGCTTTTACCTGCCTGGGTACGGCTGATGGGTAAACTGGAAACCCCTATGTTTAATTTCAGTATTGTACAATAGCGCGCGGGTTCAATCAGGAGCCAAGGATTTGCTGATGAATTCTGAGTACCTGTGGAATTACCAGGGTAGTTTCATCGTTGGTAACCACGTATTGCGCAAGTAACAGCTTTTTTTCCTGCGGCCATTGATTTTCAATTCTTTCGAGCACACTCTCCCGTGTGAGTACATCACGCTTCATTACGCGTTGGATGCAGGTTTCCAAAGGAGCAACTACCAGGATACTGGCATCGAAAAACCGGTCAAAACCACTCTCGAAAAGAATGGCTGCTTCCTGTAAAATGTAAGGGTGATGTTCGTGTTTTTCGCACCAGGTCGAAAAATCCCTTTCTACCATCGGGTGAACCAGGTTATTAAGTGCTTCGAGTTTTTGCTTATCTTTAAACACCAGGGCGCCCAAAGCTTTTCGGTCAACCTGCCGGTTACTGTTCAATATGTGGCTGCCAAACAATTTTTCAACCCCGGCAATCAGTTCGTCGGTTTCCATAATCAGCCGGGCCTGCAAATCAGCGTGGTATACCGGAACACCCAATACTTCGAAAATCCGGGCAATGGTAGTTTTGCCGGTACCAATATTGCCGGTTAGCCCGATGCGTTTCATTTGGCAATGATGATAAATTCAACTTCTTCGGGTACAGTTTTCAACACTTTTACGCGCTGAGGTACCCTCAAAAGATTAACTTTCAGTCTTTTTTCCTTCATTAACGATGGAAGATACTCTACCTGTGCCGAAAAATCGGAAGCATCGATATGCGGAAACACCGCCAGCGGAACCCGGCAGATGATTTCTACTTTGTCGGGGAATATTTTCAGGTTCTCACCATTGCCTAAGACTGAAACAGGAATGGTATACCCGGCTTCGGTAACTTTTTCAACCCGGAGGCTAACAGTAACCGAATCATTTGAATATTTTAAAAGCTCGGCCCGCCTGCCTTTAAACAGCCCGACTTTTACACTGATACTGCTGTCGAGCCGGGTAAGATTTAATTTTTGAGTACTCACAAAGGATAAGGTATCGATAATATCCTTAATGCTCGAAACGGTTACGAAACGAGGTTTATATGATATGGTATCGGTTATATCGTACTGTCCGCCAAGCGTATAGTTAATATTTAGCTTTACGGGAACCTGCTTGCGGTACACCTCCGAAAACCTGAAAAACAGGGTATCCGGTTTAATGTAAGCTATCTGCTTTTGAAAGCGGATTTGAGTGCCAAGCTGCTCAATTATTTTGGAAGAAGTAAGAAAAGCACCATACCCGCCATTGGATGGGCGGATTTTGAGCGTGGATAAATCGATAGTAAGAATGTGAGGTTTGGGCGAATATTTTGCTGCCAGCAATTCGAATCCCTGGGCATTCATCCCGATGGTTATCTGGTTTTCTCCGCCATTCGTCAGGATGAGATCTTTGGGGGCATTGATAAAACTTACCTGGTACTTAACCTCATCCGTATAATCTTTCATCAGCTCGATGAACAGCCACATGAGCATGCTAATGACAAGACAGACCAGAAAAACAACCAATCTGGGATGCGATCGGTGTTGTTTCCGGTCTGTGTTGGGTGACTTGCCTATAACTTCATTTTGGCTGTCAATGGCCATAATACATCAAATATTGCAGTTTAGAAGCCGGGCCCGGGAAACAACCTTTTGTTGTCGTCCCTGGCTTTTCGCCATCTTTGCTGGTTTTCCCGACAGCTATTTAGCAGGTTCGCCGGTGAGTTGATCCTGCGAATCAGCTGCAACTGCTGATTTTTCGAGTTTAAGTTTTACACCGCCTTCAACTTCAATGGTTACAGTTGTATCCTGAAGTTCAACAATGCGGCCGTGGATACCACCAATGGTGATAATTTTCTGTCCTTTCGAAAGGCCTTCCCTGAATTTCTTCTGATCTTTCTGCCGTTTTACCTGTGGGCGGATGAAGAAGAAATAGAAAACAACAAAGATGAGAACAAGAAAGATGAGTGAACTGGCCATTCCGCCGCCACCTGCATTTCCCCCTGGAGGAGGAGCCATTAATAAAGTTTGAAGTAAATTCATCGGTTTTGATTTTAACGTGATTAGATAATAATTATTTGAACAAAAGACGTTTATTCTGCCGAATCAACAACCTGCACTTTAATATGCAGATATGCAGTTGCCGGCTCAGCATTGGTATTCACGGTTATAGTTTTAGATTGAAAACCCTGCTTACCCTCGCTGTCAAAAGTAACATCAAGGGTAGCTCCTTCGCCAGGCTGAATTGGTTTTTTGGGGTATGATGACACAGTGCATCCGCATGAAGTGCTTACATTGGAAATGATTAGCACCGATTTGCCCGTATTTTTAAATTTAAAAGCGTAGGTAACTTTTTCGCCGGCAGTAAGTTTGCCAAAGTCGTGGGTATCTTCCTCGAAACTGATCACAGGCATATTTTCTTTATCCAGAGGCGTTGTAACCGAGTCGGCAGCACTTGTAACGGCTTTCTCCGCGCCGGTACCTGTAGAGTTACACGAAACAAACACCAGCAAAGCAAAGGCTGAAATCAGAATGGTAAAAGGCAGTTTATTCATTTTTTTATTTTATTGCAGTGCAAAAGTAACAATTCAGAAGTTTATGATCAATATATCGCCGAAATATCGCGGATAATATATACCTGGTAGTCGCCCAGCGAAACAAACCCGGATTTGGCGTATAACGAAATGGCTTTTGCATTGTCTTTATGCACTTCGAGTTTAATCTGCATACCGAAAGTTTTAGCCAATTTCAGAGAAGCATCGAGTAATACCTTTGCTAATCCCCTTCCCTGGTATTGGCTGTGGATCCCGAAATGATGAATGTATGTCCGCCTGCCGTCGACTGTAAGCCACGAAGTTCCGATAATTTTACCTGAAATCTGTTCAACAAGCAACA
>CAYNVK010000209.1:0-6322 GCA_964400395.1 uncultured Lentimicrobiaceae bacterium
AGCGCAATCGACAATCCGCAATCCACATTCCATAATCCGCAATCGACACTCCGCAATCCCTGCCTGCTGACGCAGTCAGGCAGGCGCAATTAAAAATCTATTGTCCGCTTCCGCGCAAAACAGTTAACAATGTGTATGCCAGTATTTTAATATCCATTGCCAGCGACATGTTCTCCAGGTAAAGTAAATCATATTTCAGGCGTTCAACCATCTGATCCACATTTTCGGCATAACCGTATTTAACCTGTCCCCAGGAAGTTATTCCGGGCTTAACTTTTAACAGCAACCGGTAATGAGGGGCCCGCCGGGCAATCTGGTCGATGAAAAACTGTCGCTCCGGTCTTGGACCTACCAACGACATATCGCCTTTGAGTATTGAATAAAACTGGGGAATTTCATCGAGCCGGGTTTTACGCATAATGCGACCGAAAGGCGTGATCCTGGGATCATTTTTGGATGAAAGCATAGGTGTCCCATTTTCAGCATCTACAAACATTGATCTGAATTTTGGAATCATAAACTGTTTTCCACGCAAACCTACACGCTCTTGTTTATAAAACACGGGACCTTTTGATGACATTTTTACGCCAGCAATGCA
This sequence comes from uncultured Lentimicrobiaceae bacterium, assembly GCA_964400395.1. Taxonomy (GTDB): domain Bacteria; phylum Bacteroidota; class Bacteroidia; order Bacteroidales; family UBA4417; genus UBA4417. Next base: position 599 of record CAYNVK010000209.1, read on the forward strand.
AAACAGGTACACCGGTGAAAGTATTACCATGGCCAGTGACGAAAGTGATATATCCATTATCCGTTTCATGGTCATCTGCCAGGGCGGCATAAAATCGAAGGACATCTGGATGAGCGGCGTCTGGTAAATTGACGTAGTTTTAACAGTACCAAGCAGGAAGTCTTGCATATCCGGAATTACTTTTATGATCACATCGGTATCTTCAATCTCGGCGATAATCTGCTCTATGGTGCGGTGCTCCGACCGCTCGGTGGCAATAATCACTTCTTCGATTTTCATTTCGTTGATCAGCCGCTGAAGGTTGGAAAAATGCCCGAGGTTTGGGATAAATTTCTCCAGCTTATAGCTCGGATACTCAACGGCATGTACAAATCCTACAAACCGGTTAAAGGATGACTTAGGCTGGCTTACTATTTCGTTATAAATGGATATTGCATTGCCGTTACTTCCCACGATAATGGTGTTGAAACCGATAACATGGTTGCGGAGTTTCAGCAGGTTACGCGATGTGAGTATAAGCCTGAATGTAACAGTAATGAAGAAATGCAGCAGGAACAGGTTTATGAAAAGATGGTAATAGTCGGTATAGGTTTTTATAACATCGTCGAGGATAAGTGCAAAAAATATAACGGTAACCCCGATTAGCGATATTAAAAGTGTTTGCCCGAGTTCGCGCATACGCGCCTTGCGGTAAATGTTATGATAAGAGCCTGAAATGGTATATAACAACAGCCAGAAGACCGGAATAAATATGATGCCGGTATAAAATTTCCTGTCACTAATTACACTTTGAATAGTTTCACTCACCGACTGCAGTTCGCCGTTTTTGCGCAGGAAGAAAAATATACTCCATGCTAAAGCGGCCGACAGCAAATCAGCGATAACGAATTTTACAATCTGTGCTTTTTTATTCATTAACAGTTAATTAAATCAATGCAGCTGAATAAAACCGATAAACAATCTTAAGTTATCTACTTATAATATTTACAAAATTACATGTACTGTTAATGAACAGCGCATGCAACTGTGTTTGATGAAACCATCAAGGTTAAAAAAATCAACACAATTGCATGCGCTGTATAAATTTAACCTTAACGGGGCAGTTTTTCGTTTATTAAGTGTTCAACTTTTTCAAGTATCTGGTGTGCTACTTTTAATGCCTGGTAGCCATCAACAATAGTAACTTCGGGCGTGGTATTTTCGATAATTGCGTTGGCAAAACTCGACAATTCGGATTGTATGGCGTTGCTTGGAATTATGGTTGGCCTTTCAAAAAACACCTGTTTGGGCTCTTTGCCGTTACCTGGTTCCAACACCGGAAGGAATGGGTTTACTTCGCCTTTGGGTAAAGGTTTCAGGAAGGCAACCTCAGTTTTTTTATTCAGGAAATCAACTGAGATGTATGCATCGCGCTGAAAAAACCTGGCCTTACGCATAGGGTTGAGCGAAATACGGCTGGCCGTGAGGTTTACCACGCAGCCATTGTCGAACTCGAGCCGTGCATTTACAATATCGGGGGTATCGGTAATAACGGCTACACCGCTGGCGCTGATTTTACGAAGGTTCGCTTTCACGGTATGGAGGATGATATCAATATCGTGTATCATCAGGTCGAGTACTACCGGTACATCGGTTCCTCGGGGATTGAAGGTAGCAAGGCGATGAACTTCAATAAACATCGGGTTTTCAATGAACGGGCGTGCGGCAACCATGGCGGGATTGTAACGCTCAACATGGCCAACCTGCACTTTTACATTGGCTTCGCCGGCTATTTCTATCAGGCTCAGCGCTTCTTCGGGAGTAGTAACTATCGGTTTTTCGATAAATACATGTTTAAACTGCTTCAAAGCACGGGCTGCCAGCTCGTAATGCGCAATGGTTGGAGTAACAATATCAACAACCTCTACTTCACTAATTAATTCGTCAATAGAATCAAAATTCCTGATTCCAAATTCTTTCGAAACCGCGTGAGCATTTTTTGTATCTGTATCAAAGAAACCGGCAAGTTCAAATTCCGGGATTTCCTTTATACATTTAATGTGAATTTTACCCAGGTGTCCGGCTCCAATAACTCCTATTTTTAGCATATATCTGATTTTTGTGCAAAAGTAGAAAAGCCACCCGGATAAATGATAACTTTTAATGTAGTTTTAAAATTTGATCATGCGTTAATGGGGATTCCTCGTTGCAAAAGGTTGCATAGGATCGTGATTTTTTCAAGATTTTTTTTGCCGAAAATCAAAGTTGTCCTCATCAGACCTGTAATGTGATAATATTTTTAAACTTAATGATTGTAAGTGCTTGAAGGTGATTCTATTTTTTTACTTTTGCCAAGCGAAACAGATTGTTGCAAGCTGAGCCTGCCTCAACGCAGGTTGCTGGTTTTGCGGCACTTGAACCACCAACCATCATAACATTTTAATCTAAAACTAAATGAAAAACACTGCTTTTACACACATTCATGAAGCGCTCGGAGCTAAAATGCTTCCATTCGCCGGGTATAATATGCCGATACAGTTTTCGGGTATTAATGATGAACACGAAACTGTTCGCACCAAACTGGGTGTTTTCGACGTATCGCACATGGGTGAAATATGGGTGAAAGGTCCTAAAGCACTGGAGTTTATCCAGTATGTAACTACCAACGATGCTTCAGTATTGTATGATGGTAAGGTTCAATATTCCTGTTTCCCGAATGGAAAAGGCGGAATTGTGGATGATTTATTGGTTTACCGTGTTGATGCTGAAACCTACCTGCTGGTTGTGAATGCCTCGAATATTGAAAAAGACTGGGCCTGGTTACAGAGTCAGAACAAAGCCGGTGCCGTGTTATACAACGCATCCGACGAAATTGCACAGCTTGCCGTTCAGGGGCCGCTGGCATTGCAGGCCATGCAAAAGCTTACTGCCACCACAGTTACCGATATGGAATATTATACCTTCAAAAAACTTGATCTGGCAGGTGTAAAAGATGTAATATTTGCCACAACCGGTTACACCGGATCGGGCGGATGCGAAATATACATGGCCAACGAAGATGCGGAAACTATTTATAATGCAGTGATGGAAGCCGGGGCTGAGTTTGGAATAAAACCGATTGGATTGGCAGCCCGCGACACACTCCGCCTCGAAATGGGTTTCTGCCTGTATGGAAACGATATTGATGATACAACTTCACCCATTGAAGCTGGTTTGGGCTGGATTACCAAGTTTACTGACGGAAAAGATTTTATAAATAAAGACATTTTCCTGAAACAAAAAGAAGAAGGTACTACGCGTCGCCTGGTGGGTTTCGAAATGATAGACAAAGGGGTACCTCGTCATGGTTATGATGTGGTGGATGCCGAAGGCAATAAAATTGGTGTGGTAACCAGCGGAACCATGGGCCCATCGGTTAAAAAGGGAATCGGGATGGCTTATGTTCCTAAAGCCTGCATGAAATCAGGAAGCGAGATTTTTATCAGCATACGCGATAAAGCCCTGAAAGCCCAGGTAGTTAAAATGCCTTTTTACAAAGCATAGTTTTTAAATCAGTACAATCAGAGCGCAGTGTAAATTAATTTTACGCTGCGCTTTTTTTTACCTTTGTTTCATGAAGCAGATTGAAGTGATTTTATCACCGGTTTTATTTGAGTTCCGATCGATACCCGACGACTGTATCGTTGTTATAATTGATGTGCTGCGGGCAACTACGGCTATTTGTGCTGCCTTCGACAGCGGTGTTGAGGCGGTATTCCCGGTTTCAGGCCTCGAAGAATTACTGGCGTTAAAAAGCAAAGGATATCTTACTGCTGCTGAGCGCGATGGCAAAAAAGTCGGGTTTGCTGATTTTGGTAATTCCCCGACTGTGTTTTTAAAAACCAACATGGCCGGTAAAGTACTTGCATACTCAACCACCAATGGCACACAGGCCATTGAAATGGCGAAACCGGTTGGCAATATCCTGCTTGCTTCGTTTGCAAATCTCGGGGCCGTGTGCGAATGGATCAAAAAACAGGATAAAGATGTTGTGATACTTTGTTCAGGCTGGAAGAATTCTGTTAGCCTTGAAGATACCCTTTGTGCAGGCGCAATAATTGAAGCCCTGGGTGAGAATTTTTCATCGGTTTGCGATGCTTCGAAGGTAGCGCTTACGCAATGGATAGCCGCAAAAAATATGCTCCGCGAAACGGCTGAAAAAGGAAGTCATTACCAGCGGCTCACCAGGCTTAAACTTTGGGACGACCTGCAACATTGCTTCACACTCAATACCTCAACAGCTGTACCTGGCTGGGATGGTAAAAAAATCAGAAATTTTTCTGTCTGAACGTTTCCCGTTTCCCGGCAGGAAACTTATCACAGATCAACTATGCTGCCATAAAATTGTCGGGCGAGTGCCCGAAATCACGAACTTTGCAGTTTTTAGAAAACATTCGGATTTTGGGCAGATTTAATACTCTTTTTTACCAGAACGAAGCTTACGCCGTGTGGCGCATCAGCATGTTCAGGCGATTTATAACCGGCAGGTTTTTTCTCACTTTTGCCATACAGATGCAAAGTGTAATTGTGGGCTGGCAGGTGTACGATTTAACTCACGATCCGCTTTCGCTGGGGTTGATCGGGCTCTCAGAAGCCATCCCTTTTCTGGCGGTGGCCTTGTTTGCAGGCCATTTCGCCGATATCATTAACCGTAAGCTGATTATTTCGGTTACAGCCACAGTGTACGTGGTTTGCGCTGTTTTCCTGCTGTATATGAGTTTTGTAATGCCCTCCCTGTACCATACAGCCGGGGTTTTACCATTATACATAGCCATTGCAATTACCGGTCTGGCCCGGGCATTTTTTTACCCGGCTCAATCAGCATACATGGCCCAGATTGTACCCCGCAATTTATACGCCAACTCCTCGACCTGGAACAGCACCGTATGGCATATTGCTGCCGTTTCGGGACCGGCTGTTGGGGGACTGGTGTATGGTTTTGCCGGAATACATGCTGCTTTTATCTGTGTTGTTTCCTTTTCGGCTTTAAGCCTGCTGTTTTTTTATACCGTAAAATCGGTCCCCTTACCGGAACGTACTGCTGATGAAGGCATTTTTACGAGTTTGTCGGCAGGCATCAGGTTTGTATTTGGTAACCAGGTGTTGTTAGGTGCGCTTGCGCTTGATATGTTCGGGGTGCTTTTTGGCGGAGCCGTGGCATTATTACCCGTATTCGCCTCCGAAGTACTGCGTACCGGGCCGCAGGGACTGGGTTTCCTGAGGGCAGCGCCGGCATTTGGAGCTGTGCTCATGGCTATGATACTTGCTTATTATCCACCTGTGCACCGCTCGGGTAAAAAGCTTTTATGGGCCGTTGGCGGTTTTGGCGCCTGCATTGTTTTTTTCGCCATATCGCGCAATTTCTACCTGTCGCTGGCGCTGCTGGCGCTCAGCGGGATGTTCGACAATGTGAGTGTTATTATACGCGGAACCATCCTGCAGATGTATACCCCCGACGAAATGCGCGGGCGGGTGGCTTCGGTGAACAGTTTGTTTGTAGGATCGTCGAATGAACTCGGATCGTTTGAGTCGGGGTTGGCGGCCCGCATTATGGGGTTGATCCCTTCAGTAATATTTGGAGGTGGAATGACCGTGATGATTGTGCTCGCCACAGCCGGACTTGCACCAAAACTGAGGCGCATGGAGATTAAGGGGATGAAATAGCTGAAAATGAGTTTGCAGTTTTTGGGATGTCAGCCAACAATA
>CAYNVK010000210.1:0-6315 GCA_964400395.1 uncultured Lentimicrobiaceae bacterium
CCCGTGAGCAAACATTCCATCCATATCGAAAACATTATACGCCAGTTGCCTGACAGCCCTGGTGTGTACCAGTATTACGACAGGGAAGGGAAGATTATTTACGTGGGCAAAGCCAAAAACCTAAAAAAAAGGGTTTCGTCGTATTTCAGGCGCGACGACTCGCTGGTAGGAAAAGTGCGGGTGCTTGTACAGAAAATTACCGATATACAGGTGGTAGTAGTGGAAACCGAACTGGATGCCCTGCTGCTCGAAAATAACCTGATTAAAAAATACCAGCCACGTTACAACGTGATGCTGAAGGACGACAAGACCTATCCCTGGATTTGCATTAAAAAAGAAGCTTTCCCCCGTATTTTCCCAACAAGGCATCGCATGAACGATGGCTCCGATTATTTCGGCCCCTACGCTTCTGTGAAAATGATGAATACCTTGCTCGACCTGATCCGTCAGCTGTACCAGGTGCGCAGTTGCAGCCTTAACCTGGGAAGCGCCAACATACAGTCGGGCAAATACAAGGTATGCCTCGAATATCACATCAACAACTGCCTTGGCCCCTGCGAAGGCCTGCAAACGGAGGAAGATTATCAGCAGTCGCTTACCGAGATCAGGAATATACTGCGGGGCAACATTTCGTCGGCCAGGCAACACCTGGCAGGTATGATGAGAACTTATGCCGAAACCTACCAGTTCGAAAAGGCACAGGTGGTGAAAGAAAAAATTGAGCTGCTCGACCGTTACCAGAGCAAATCGTCAATCGTAAGTCCATCCATACACAATATCGATGTGTTTTCGTATGTTGATGAGCCTGCGGCTGCCTATATCAATTTTATGAAAGTGATAAACGGCTGCATTATACAGGCACATACGGTCGAAATTCGCAAAAAACTCGACGAATCGCCCGAGGAATTACTGTTGCTTGCTATTACTGAGCTTCGTGAGCGTTTCGATTCCGATTCGCCCGAAATCGTTGTCCCTTTTAAACCCGAGGTGGAATTCCCCGGCGTAAGTTATGTTACGCCAATCCGTGGTGAAAAGAAAAAACTGCTCGAACTCTCCGAACGCAACGCCAAATATTACCAGCTCGAAAAACACAAGCAACTGGAGCATGTTGATCCCGAACGCCACACCCAGCGGATTATGGAACAAATGAAAAAGGACCTGAGGCTGAAGGAACAACCGCTGCGTATCGATTGCTTCGATAATTCGAATATACAGGGTGCTTACCCGGTATCGGCCATGGTGGTGTTTACCAACGGCAAACCCGATAAAAAGGAATACCGCCATTTCAACATTAAAACCGTGGAAGGCCCCAACGATTTTGCCTCGATGGAAGAAGTGATTTACCGCCGGTACAAACGCGTGATGGACGAAAACCAATCCCTACCCAACCTGATTATCGTGGATGGGGGTAAGGGACAACTCAGTTCAGCCATGGAAAGTATTGAAAAGCTGGGGCTGCACGGAAAAGTAGCTGTAATTGGTATAGCCAAGCGACTGGAAGAAATCTATTACCCCGGCGATACGCTGCCGCTTTATATTGATAAAAAATCGGAAACGCTCCGCATTATTCAGCAGCTGCGCGACGAGGCACACCGTTTCGGGATTACACATCACCGCAAACGCCGCGAAAAAGGAACAATAAAAACTGAACTTACCGAAATTACGGGCGTGGGGCAATCAACTTCCACCTTGCTGCTGCGTAAATTCCGTTCAGTAAAAGGAATAAAAGAAGCCACGCTGGTTGATCTGCAAAAAGTGGCCGGTCTGGCAAAAGGAAAAATAGTATTTGCGTATTTTCACCCTGAAACCGACATTAACCGGAATTAGTATATACCATGCCTTGTAGCGTTGCAACATGGGCAGTGTATTTAATAAACAGGTCTTGTACCATTAAAACATGGGCAGTGTATTTAATAAACAGGTCTTGTAGCATTGCAACAAGGGCAGTGTATTTAATAAACAGATCTTGTTGTGTTGCAACATGGGCAGTATATTTAATAAACACGTCTTGTTGCATTGAAACATAGGCAGTGTATTTAATAAACATGCCTTGTTGCGCTGAAACACGGGTAGTTGAAACAAATTCTGTGTCACAGCAGGTGATAAATGGAAAACCCGGGACTGTCACATCCCGGGCCTGATTTGCACCCCAACAAATCAATCATCCAATCAATCATTAATCAATTCTTCAATCAATTAATTTTTTAAATAGCGCTGCCGCCCCTTTCGCCGGTGCGTATGCGTATGCACTCATCAAGCGGGGTGATAAAAATTTTACCATCGCCCACACTTCCTTCGGGGCCGTTGGTACGGGCTGCCGAAAGAATAGTATCGACAGTTATTTTAACAAATTCCTCATTTACGGCTATTTCAATTTTCACTTTGGGAATAAGGTCGGGGACAATGATCTGCCCGCGGTACATTTCCTCAACCCGCTGCTGCCCATGCCCGGAAACACGACTAACCGTAATTCGTTTTATGTCGGCTTCAATAAGTGCTTCGCGCACTTTATCAAGTTGTCTTTCCCTGATTATTGCTGTTATTAATTTCATGGTTTATGTCTTTAAATGGTTACCTTGTTTCAATTAAGCTAAGTTGCCGGATGTTGAAAAAAGAATGTAAAATGAATTTACGAACCCCTGATCCGTCACCAATAAACTGCTTAATTAGCATTTAACATTCCATATCCGCGTTCGCCGTGATAGGATTTATCCAAACCGGCCATTTCTTCTTCTTCGGTTGATTTAAATGGAACAAACTTGTTGAGCAGGTAAATGATTCCAAAGGTCATAACTGCGGCATAAACTACAGCAATTCCAACGGCCAGTGCCTGTATACCCAGCTGGTTCCATACCGACCAACTGCCTCCGGCTGCGGTGGCGGCTTCGCTCATCCACGAAGGGCGAACAAAGAATACCAGTAACAAAGCGCCTACAATTCCGCCCACACCATGAATTCCGAAAGCATCGAGGCTATCGTCGTAACCCAGTTTATTTTTAAGCTGAATAGCCATATAACAAATTATAGAAGCCAGAACGCCCAGGATTATCCCTCCGTAAGGTTGTACAACCCCTGCGGCAGGTGTAACCGCTACCAAGCCTGCCAGTATACCGCTGGCAAAACCCAGGGCAGTGGCTTTCCCCTGGTGGAAGGCTTCAATTAATATCCAGGTCATTGCACCAGCAGCAGCGGCTACTTGCGTTGCAACCAGGGCCTGGGCTGTGCTCAAACCACTCGAAATACTGCTTCCGGCGTTAAAACCGAACCAGCCAACCCAAAGCAAGCCTGCTCCAAGCATAACCAAAACCATATTATTCGGACGAATAACCTGGTAAGGATAACCCCTGCGGGCACCCAGGTACAGCGCAGCAATCAGCCCGCTTACACCGGCCGAAATATGAACTACAGTACCTCCGGCGAAATCAATAGCACCTTTTGCTCCTATATTAAACAGGAATCCATCCGATGCCCACACCCAATGGCATAGCGGATTATAAACCAAAACGCTCCACAGGGCAATAAAGAAACAATACGCTTTAAATGAAACCCTTTCGGCTATAGCCCCGGCAATAAGAGCAGGGGTAATAATTGCAAATTTACCCTGGAACATCGAAAATACATATTCAGGAATGCCTGCTGACATAATATTGGTATCAATCCCTTTTAAAAAGAAATAATCGGGATTCCATCCAAACCAGCCCCCAAGTACATTATTGCCAAAACTCATACTGTAGCCAACTATTACCCATAGCAGGCTGATAATTCCCATGGCAATAAAACTGTGCATTATAGTTCCGAGCACATTCTTGGTACGCACAAGCCCGCCATAAAATAAAGCCAGGCCTGGCACCATAAGTAAAACCAGTGCCGTAGATGTAAGCATCCATGCGGTAGCTCCCGAATCAATTGCAACCCCGTCGGCGGCATATAACCCCGAAGTGACTGATAAAAACAGCACCATTAAAAACAGGGATTTTTTGGAAAGAATTTTCATAACCTAAAGTTTAGTTTGCAATAACTGAATTACCCCACAAAATTAAATCATTTTATAATATAAATACTATTTTTTTATTCTTACCCCCTATTTTTTTATTCTATATGAATATATTTTATTCTTTTTTAGACTATACTCCCTTTTTTTATAGCATAATTCTATTTTTTGTAATATTTTTTTAGATGTATACATTTTAATAAAAAAGCCTGTCCCGGACAGGCCATCTTTACCGCACCTCCTGGTTATTGCATAGCAGGTTATAAAAAATGATTATATTTATAACCGGGCAGCCATGACAAATAACCGCTCCAATTGTTAAAACCAATTAAAGCGGGGTATAAAGAATGATTTTTATGCCTGTGTTACTCAAGTACTGATTCAATATACAAAGGCAATGATTAAAAAACTGATTGAAGGAGCCGTTGCATTCAGACAAAAAGATTTTGAAACCCACGAACAGTTGTTTTCAGAGCTGGGGCGTGAGCAGAAACCGCATACTTTGTTTATCGGGTGCTCCGATTCGAGGGTAGTACCGGCTATGATAACCGCCAGCAAGCCGGGCGAGTTGTTCATCATAAGGAATATTGCCAACATAGTGCCGCCCTACAAGCAATCTGGCGAGTACCTGGCTGCCATTTCGGCGATAGAATTTGCCGTGCAGGCGCTGGAAGTCGAAAATATTGTGGTTTGCGGCCATTCGAATTGTGGGGGCTGCGCTGCCCTGTTTAAACCCGAAGCCTATTTTGAAAAATTACCACACACGCGTAAGTGGCTTGAACTGGCACAGCCGGTGAAGGAGAAGGTGCTTAAAATTTTACCCGATGGCAACGACGCTTCGCGCGAATGGCTTACGGAGCAAATGAACGTAGTTGAGCAGATTCACCACCTGCTGTCGTTCCCTTTTATAGCCGAAAAGTTCCAACAAGGGAAACTTACCATTAATGGATGGTATTATATAATTGAAACCGGTGAAATATTCAGTTATAATGTTGAGCAGGGTTTTTTCGAACTAATAAATTAATTCACAGCGTACTAATTATATCAGGCCATCAATAAGCGTTACCGGCTACCAGGTTTAATTTTAACGATATCGAAAATACTGTCAATTACTTCGAGGCCGGCGCGGGTAGCATGATCCTTATAAACCAGTGCGCCATTGCGTGAAGTTAAACTCACTTCGAGTTCCGAATCGATACTTTCCTTAATATGGCGGCTCATTTCGCCCGATTTGGGAGCACGCAATAGCCCTGACTGACTTATTGCTGCACTAACCTGCAGCGTATGATCCTTTCCGCGGACTTCGATGAAGAGTTTCTGCTCATCGCGTTGCAGCCTTGTAATTTCCGAATTCAGATAGGTACTGAACGGATAAAAGGTTCCATCGTAATATAAAAAGCCGAGAAACCCCACAAAAAAGCTTCCAAGCCATGGAATCCTGGCAATGCTTAACATGATGCAGGCATCAGGATGTGAAAAATGATTGCTTTGAAGCCATATCCACGATTCGGGGAATGACTTGCCCCAGTCTTTTTCGATATAACCCTTACCCCCTGAAAAATCTATTGAAGTACCGTTGATATCAAGCATTCCATCAATACTATGGCTGACCGAAACCACAGCGTGCTTGCACTCCATAAAAGGCACAAAAGAATACCAGCCCATAATGCCGGGCGAATACCAGGTTGATGGATATTTTACATTGCCTGAATACAGGAGTCGACCCGTAATTTTTAATCCATCCGAATCAATATCCACGTAAACGCTTTCGCGTGTAAATACCGATGCGCCAACATTTACCCAAAATTCCTTTCGGCCGGAGCTGAACGCTGACAAGGGATATTCGATATAATGTGTTTTACCGGTAAGCCCGTTGATCACTTGTATAAAAGCATGTGGATTTTGTTTGCTCAGGGCAATACCGGGGATAAAAGAATAAACCACATCCCTGTTACCTGACACATTTTTAAAATACCAGCCTTCGAAATACCGCCTGCCTGATATTGATCCCTGGAACACTTCGGGCCTGAACACACGCATAACTAAGTTTTTATAAAAACAAACAACCGGGTGACACTCAGTTAAAGATACAGGTAATAAAATTCACCTGGGAAGTATCAGGCAAAAAAAATCCGGGTACAAAGGCACCCGGACTGTTTTAAAAAACGATTTCAGCTATTTCACCATCGAAATAAGCAACAATATGGAGAGGATATCGATAACAATTAATGTTGCCGATATTTCCCTGTATTTACCCATGGCAATTTTAATGAGCGTCCAGCTGAGGAAGCCCCAGATGATACCCTGTGTGATCGAAAAAGTGA
>CAYNVK010000211.1:0-6303 GCA_964400395.1 uncultured Lentimicrobiaceae bacterium
TTACTAATGTTGAGATACTGATATACATGAGTATAAAGGAAAAGTACGATTATGTGATTATCGGCTCCGGGTTCGGAGGATCGGTGTCTGCGCTCCGGTTAGCAGAAAAAGGGTATTCGGTACTGGTTATTGAAAAAGGTAAAAAGTTTGAAAGTGAGGATTTTCCAAAAACAAACTGGAACCTTCGTAAATGGCTCTGGATCCCCGGATTGAAATTTTTCGGTATCCAAAAGCTTAATTTCCTGAGGCATATCAGCGCACTGAGCGGAGTTGGGGTTGGCGGGGGTTCGCTGGTATATGCGAATACGCTTCCGAAACCCAAAACCCCTTTTTTCAACCAGGGCTCGTGGAAAGGGCTGGCCGACTGGGAAAATGAGCTTGCTCCCCATTACGACACAGCCTGGCGAATGCTTGGCGCTGCCTTAAACCCGGTATTGGCCGAAAGCGACCTCGCCATGCAGCAGCTGGCCGCGAAGATGAACAAATCAGGGCAATTTTCTCCCACTACGGTTGCCATTTATTTCGGGGAACCTGAAGTAACGGTGAAAGATCCTTACTTTGATGGAAAGGGCCCCGACCGCACCGGCTGCAGACATTGCGGCGCCTGCATGACGGGCTGTCGTCACAATGCAAAAAACACCCTCGACAAAAACTACCTTCATCTGGCTCAACAACTCGGGGTCACCATTCTGGCCGAAAACGAGGTTACCTCTGTAAAGCCTTTGGGCAAAAACGGGATAGATGGCTACGAAATCAGTTTCAGGCAATCGACAAAATATTTTTCGCGTACCCAAACCGTAAATGCAGGCGGCGTCATATTTGCCGGGGGCGTTTTCGGAACCATTCCGCTGCTGCTGAAGCTTAAAAAAACCACCTTGCCCGGGTTAAGCAACCGGCTTGGGCATATGATCCGTACCAACAGCGAAGCGCTTATTTATGTTACTTCTACGGATAAATCTCCTGAACTTCACAAAGGCATAGCCATTGGATCCATACTTGAAATGGATGAAAACAGCCACCTTGAGCCGGTGCGATATGGCAAAGGATCAGGGTTCTGGCGGATAACCATGGTTCCAATGGTGAGTGGCCGCAATGTTTTCGGGCGTATCCTTAAAATCATTTTCCTTACATTAAAAGCACCCCTCAGCTGGCTTAAGGTATTTTTTGTGCGCGACTTCGGGAGAAGCAGCACGGTATTGCTTTTCATGCAACACCTCGATAGTGCGCTCGAACTCCGGAAAGGCATTTTCGGGATAAAAACCCGTGTTGAACAGGGCAAAGCACCTACTCCTTTTATCCCTGAAGCACATGCCGCAGCGCACATGTTTTCTCACCTTATCCATGGCAAGCCGCAAATCATGATCAACGAAGTACTTGCCGGAATTCCTTCAACTGCCCATATACTCGGCGGAGCCTGCATGGGGAAATCGCCCGACGAAGGCGTAATTGACAGCGACAATAAGGTTTTCGGCTACGAAAATATGTATGTTTTCGATGGGTCGATGATTTCGGCTAACCCAGGTGTAAATCCATCACTAACCATTACAGCTATCTCCGAAAGAGGAATCAGTAAAATACCAGCAAAAAAATAAATGGAAATTCAAGCTATTGTTGATCGGCAGAAAGACTTTTTTAAAAGTCAGAAAACCAAGGATGTTGACTTCCGGAAAACATGTCTGCTTAACTTGCGCAAAGAACTGCTGAAACGTGAAAAGCAGATTGCAAGGGCCATGTACGACGATTTCCGCAAACCGGAATTCGAAACGGTAATGACCGAAACGGGTATTGTTATCAATGAGCTGAACCTGGCAATCCGCAAGGTGAAATGTTGGGCTAAGTCGAGGTATGTTCGACCTGTTATGGTTAATTTCCCTTCGACCAATCGTCTTTACAAAGAGCCGTACGGTACGGTTTTAATCATGGCGCCCTGGAATTATCCCTTTCAGCTGGTTTTCTCGCCGCTTATTGGTGCTATTGCAGCCGGAAATACTGTTGTGATAAAACCTTCGGAACATTCGGCCCATACAAGCCGGGTTGTTTCCGAAATTATTGCTGCAGTTTTCGATCCCGGTCATGTTACTGTTATCGAAGGCGATGTTCCGGTTGCTGCCAGGCTGTTAGCTGAGCGCTGGGATTATATTTTCTTTACCGGAAGCATTGCTGTGGGCAAAATTGTAGCCAAAGCAGCCGCTGAACATTTAACGCCGGTAACCCTCGAGATGGGAGGCAAAAATCCATGTGTTGTCGACCAAACTGCCAATATTTCCCTGGCAGCCAGGCGTATAGTCTGGGGGAAGTTTATTAACTGCGGCCAAACCTGCATTGCTCCCGATTATGTGTTGGTTCATGAAAATGTGAAAGATCAGTTTGTTGAATATTGCAAAAAGGAGATCACCCGTATTTATGGTGACGATCCCCATCAATCGCCTGATTACGGCCGGATCATAAATCATTGCAATTTCGAGGTGCTGAAGCGAAACCTGGCCGGTGAAAAAATCCTGTCGGGTGGAAACACCGATCCCGTTGATCTGTACATTGAGCCTACGCTGCTCGATAATCCCGGCAAGGAAAGCCATGTGATGAAACATGAAATTTTCGGCCCGATTCTTCCTGTTGTTACCTATAGCACTGAACAGGAAATACATGATTGCATCAGTTCGTACGAAAAGCCGCTTGCATTTTATATTTTCTCAAATGATGCAAAATTTGTAAAACGGCTCATCGCACTACATTCGTTCGGAGGCGGAACAGTGAACGACACCATAGTTCATTTTGCCAACCATCGGCTCCCGTTCGGGGGCGTTGGTCACAGCGGCATTGGTGCTTATCATGGCAAACATTCGTTCGATACTTTTTCCTTCAGCAAAGGAATCACCACGCGTTACAACTGGCTCGACTTGCCGGTGAGGTATGCGCCATACCGGGATAAAATGAAGGCGCTGAAGTTTTTTATGCGGTGGTTTTCGTAGCAGTATTCTGCAACAAATTGATTTGAAGAGCGAATTTGTGCTTATTCAAATCTGCTCTCTTTGAATAAGCATTTAAAATAATTTGTATGATTGCATTATCTGATTATATTTCAGGTTGTTAATTAAATCTGTACGTAAGTGAAATACTGTTAACTGCTTTTACAGGGTTATAAAAACTCATATCCGGGGATAAATTCCTGCTGCTGGCAATACACAGACCTATTTTGTTAATTTCAATTCCCAGGAACGGCTCTAAAAAGAACAGCCCATTATCATATATAGATTCAGTGTTAGAATTATTCTTTCTTGTAATAAAAGAATAACCAACAATAAAGTTCGCTCCAAAACTAACATACGCAGGCAAACTGAATGCAGCAATTTTGTGTTTGCCTGCAACCGGGAACAGCATCTTATAAAAGCTACTTCTATATACCGCGCTATCTCCTGTAAGCTGAGCATTCCCATTTCTGAATGATTGCTCATATCCAAGTTTAAACCCTGTAACAAATGTCGTTTTATTGCTGATATTCCTTTCTTTTTCACGAACTGAAAAGCCAAGCTTATAACCCTGAAAATTAGCTCCTTGTTGATAAAAATAAGAATCATAAGTTAGAGTACTTAACGTATAACCCGCTTCAACCTGTGAAAACCATTTTGCCTTATTTTTTATCTTTAGAGAATTATTAATATATGCAGGATAAAGAGCTTGCTTTGAAATATCATTAATTCCACGCCGCGAAACACTGATTTCTATCATCTGAATTGAATCTGCCATTTTTATTGTAGTTTGTTTGCCAAATGCCGGTAATGGAATTATAATATGCTGATTATCGAAAGTAACAACTATCGAATCCGCTTCCTGAGCTATAGTTGCAGATGTAATCCCAATAATCAAACCTAATATTATGCTGATTGCTTTCATTTATTGACTTATTAAAGTTTCTATTGATTTATTAGTTACATTCTGATAATCAAACTCTTAAAAAATACGATACGTCAGTCCTAAACTAATATTGCCCCCCAGATCTTCATACAAAATTCGATAGTTGTTCTTTGGCAAGGCAAAATCTGCAGAAAACAGGACTCCCAATTTCCAAATCTCCACCCCTAGATAGGGTTGTAGCAAGCTAGCATATATCCAGTTACCAAATGATTGCTGATTGTTAGTTCTGGTGCTAGTTCTCAAAATGCCCATGCTATTACCTATGTTAATTCGCATAGGAAATTTTCCTGAATTAATGTGATAGCTGTACCCAAAATGATATAGAAACTGAAAACTATTAATCTTGAATTCATAATTATCATCGAATGAACTTAGTACATTTCCTGCGGAATCGCTTACATTACCATAAGAATGTGCCTGCATATTGGATTGTGAAAACCCTAATTTAAAACCTGATATAATTGAGGATTTTTTATTTAAGAAAAACTCTCCCTCCAAAACAGAAAGCCTTATTTGGTAGCCCTTTTTACTACTTGCAGAATAGGTTGTTGTACGTGTAGTGGGTGGGACTCCATCACTCCATGTAGTATAGGAGGAAGTCCATTCTCCATGAGAAGATGTATATCCTTTATTATAACCCGCTTCAACTTCAGAAAACCATTTTGAGTTGCTTTTAGACTTTACAGAATTCACATCATTAGAATACAGTTGTGATAAAGGGGAAGTTTCTCCTGGTTTTCTTAGCCACACTCCAACTTCCACAACCTTATTTGTATCCCCATAACTAACCGATGTTTGGCTTCCAAATGCAGGTAGCGGAATTATAGTCTTCTGATTTCCATAGATTACTATAACAGAATCTGCCTTTTGTGCCAAGGCTAAATTGGCTGATAAACCGACAATCAATATTAATACTATGCCTGGAATTTTCATTTTGTCAGTAGTTTATATTTATGCATAAATAGCTATTCTCATCACCAATAAGGTATATTTTGTCAGGCTCACCATTTGGTTTGCGGCTAAGGAGCATTTTTGTATTGGTAAATACTTTTTTAAGGTTCACTTTATTATTGTAAGCCAATTCATTGTTGTTTATATAGTTAGCTCCAATATCCGAGGTTTCAATGGTGATGATGTAACGCGGTTTTTTCTCCGGTGCTTTAGCCAGTTCATTGCTTATAACCGGAACTGAATCAATTACAAGTGGTATTTCGGCTAATGTAATTTCAGTCGGAATAAACGTATTGGAATCTTCAGCAACAGATATGGTTTGATTTTCTTCTTTTTGACTCCGGAATTGTTTCTGCACAGAAATAACAACAGGCGCTGATTGGCTTTGATCGGTTGTAATTATCTCTTTTACTGGCGTTTGATATTTTTTAGTGGTCTCTGCAATTTCCGGTTTTGAGTTGGACGTAAAATCATCAGAAAGCAAAAACAAAGAGCCTATCAAAAGAATAAACGATGCTGCAGCCGCCCAATAATAGAGAAACTGTTTTCGCCCGGCAGTTTCGGGTTCAGCAATCAGGATGATTTTTTCTGTAAGTTCACGGCTTTCGATCACATAATTTTCAAGCGGATCAACAAACTTTGTTTTTTGCCACGATTGCCATTCAAACTTAAAAAGCGCATCCGATTCAATCTGCTGAAGCAAATTGATCCTGGTGGGCTCATCAAAATCATTTTCCAGCAGGCGGAACATGATCTCTTCATAATTGTCAATTGTTATTTTTAGGGTCATAATACTTCCAGTTGTAAAATCTGTTCCTTGATTGCTTTCCGGGCTCTGAACAAGTAAACTTTTACCTGGTTTTCGGATAAGCCGGTTATGGTTTCAATTTCTTTATATGAGTACGATTCAAGGTCGCGTAGCGTAAGCAGTTCCTTATACAGCGCAGGAATCTGATCAATTGCTATTTTAACCAGTTGCACAGCATCAGTATCGTCAGGTTTAGTTGTAAGCTCTGAAAAAACGGAGTCGAAATCCTGCATTTTTACATCCGACCTTAGCGAATCGATCAGCTTTTTATGCGCAACTGAAAACAAAAATGGCTTTGCCGAATTCATTTCGACTTTTTCTTTGTTCTTCCAAAGTACTTCAAAGCAATCCTGCACAATATCACTGGCTTCAATGGAATTACCTGCCACCCGTTTCGAGAACCGTAAGAGATTTGGGGTATATAGTTTAGCGCAGATAATGAAATCGTCCTTCGTCATACAATAGTGAATCGGAAAAAGTGAAAAATAGTTACTGGCCCGATAAAATATATTTTCATTATAGAAATTGAGCTCATAAAATTAATGTATAAATAATTGAAAATAAATATCTTGAAACGGGACGAAATTTCCTGAATCGGAATGTTATTTCCGTATAAATTTACATTCTTAATC
>CAYNVK010000212.1:0-4327 GCA_964400395.1 uncultured Lentimicrobiaceae bacterium
ACCGGGCAGTTTGGTGCGGTTAAGGTCATGGTTACATGGGCTACGAAATCGTCGTCAACTCGGATTGAATAAATGAGTCCGAGGTCGTAGATGTTAACGGGAATTTCCGGATCGTAGATGGTTTTTATAACCTGTACGATGCGTTCGGAAACTATATCTTTTTCTATCTGCTTTTGCATGGGTTAATGTGCTGATGCGGTAATGTGCTAATGCGGTAATGTGGTAATGTGCTAATGTGCTGATGCGATAATGTGCTGATGCGGTAATGTGCTGATGAGATGATGTGGTAATGTGTCAATGTGGTTATGGGCTTACAATTTGATCCTGTAAAGCTAATTTTCAAATTATCGCATTAGCACATTATCAAATTAACTATTCTTCTCTTTTACCTGGTAAGCAAATGCATACATTTTAATTTGTTTCACCATCGATAACAAGCCATTGCTTCGGGTGGGCGAAAGATGTTCTTTGAGCCCGATCTGGTCGAGGAAAGTAGTTTCTGCTTCAATAATCTCAGCCGGGGTATGCCCGGAAAAAACGCGGATAAGCAGGTAGGCAATTCCTTTGGTGATAACCGCGTCGCTATCGGCGGTAAAATAAATAATCCCATCCCTGTATTCGGAGCTCAGCCATACCCTCGACTGGCAACCGGTGATCAGGTTCGAATCTGTTTTTTGTGTTTCGTCGATAAGCGGAACCGAACGACCCATTTCAATCAGGTAATTATACTTGTCCATCCAGTCGTCGAACTGGTTAAACTCCTTAATTAACTGGTTGATTGTTTCATTAATTGTCATTGTAATCTATTTTAACTTTTAAATTTTCCTTTACATACCCCCGCAATTGTAAGAGGTTAGCGGGAATTATGCAAAAAGGGCTTTCACCCGGTTCAGGCCCTCAATGAGCACATCAATTTCCTGCCTGGTGTTGTAAAAAGCCATTGAAGCACGCAAGGTACCATTTATTCCGATACTATCCATCAATGGCTGGGTACAATGGCTGCCGGTACGCACGGCAATACCCAGGTGATCGAGTATGGTTCCGGCATCAAAATAATGTATTCCATCCATAAGGAACGAAACAATAGCAGCTTTGTGCGCAGCATTCCCGATAATTTTTACGCCTTCCACTTCCTTTAGCCTGGCGGTTGCATAATGAAGCAAGTCGTTTTCGCGGGCAGTAATATAATCCCAACCCAGGCTGTTCAGGTAATCGATGGCAGCAGCCAGCCCCATAACATCGGCTACATTGGGTGTACCGGCTTCAAATTTATATGGTATTTCGTTGTAGGTGGTCTTTTCAAAAGTCACCCTTTCAATCATTTCGCCACCAAGCTGGTACGGATGCATGGCTTCGAGCCAGCTGCGCTTGCCATAAAGCCCGCCAATTCCCATGGGGCCATACATTTTATGGGCCGAAAATGCATAAAAATCGCAATCCAGCTCCTGCACATTAACCGGGCCATGCGATAAACCCTGCGCACCGTCAATAAAAACGGGTACATTCCGGGCATGAGCCATTTTTACAATTTCAGCAACCGGGTTAATGGTCCCCAATGTATTTGATATATGACTGATGGCCACCATTTTGGTTCGTCCGCTGATCAGCCTGCCAAGCATTTCGAGGTCGATTTCACCTTCGGGTGTAACGCCAACTACTTTTAGCACAGCCTTTTTACGCTCGCAGGCCACCTGCCATGGAACTATATTCGAATGATGCTCCAGTTCGGAAACAATCACTTCGTCGCCTTCATTCAGAAAAGTATCGCCATAGGACCATGCTGCCAGGTTAATGGCTTCGGTGGCTCCGCGTGTAAATACAATTTCGCTCGCACTGCCGGCGTGTATAAAATCAGCAACCTTCGTCCGTACTTGTTCGAAAGCCGCAGTAGCATGCTGGCTCAGGAAGTGAACGCCCCGGTGCACATTTGCATTATCGTTCAGGTAATAGTTACTGATAGCATCAATTACAGCCTTTGGTTTCTGTGTGGTGGCTGCATTGTCGAAATAAACCAGGGGCTTCCCGTAAATGCTCCGCGAAAGGATAGGGAAATCACTACGTACCGACTGTATTTTTGATTCCGTAATTTCAATCATTGGAGCCTGTGTCAGATTTTGGAGATGTCAATTTTAAAATCAACTTTCTGGTGCTCGTGGGTGCTGCAATTTAAAACGCATTGCTCGCATTGCGACAGTTCGCCACGCAACCGTTTCTTAACCATATCGTCCATCCGCTGGCGCAACTCAGGAATCGAAATTTTATTGATAACATCGGCTGCAAAAGCGTACATCAGCAATATTTTGGCATTTGCCTCGCTGATACCCCTCGAACGGATATAAAACAAGGCTTCCGGATCCAGCTGACCAATGGTAGCGCCGTGGCTGCATTTTACGTCGTCAGCATAAATTTCGAGGAATGGCTTGGTATCTATTGTTGCCTTGTCAGAAAGCAGAATGTTTTTATTGGTTTGAAATGCATTGGTTTTCTGTGCATCGCGATGTACTTTGATGTGCCCGTTGAATACCCCGCTGGCATGATCATCCAGAACGCCTTTAAACAGTTCACGGCTTTCGCATTCAGGTGCTGCATGGTTAATAAACACCTGGTTGTCGACATGCTGGTACCTGTCCATAAGGTATAACCCATATACATCAGCATTGCTGTGGGGGCCGCTCATGGTAACATGCGACAGGTTACGTATCAGTCCGCCATTGAGGCTTATAGCGTTGGTGCTTAAACTGCTGCCTTCGTCCTGGTGAAAGAACATTGAATTGATCAGCGTGGTGTGATCATCTTTGTTCTGCATTTTATAATGATCGAGCGTAGCATTGCGACCGATTTTTACTTCGGTAACCGAATTGATAAAAGTTACATCATGATTAATGGAATCGTCGCATTGCACCAGTCGCAGGTGGCTGTTTTCGCCCAAAATAACCAGGTTACGGGTACTCAGGAACAGGTTTTGCTTGAAATCGGTGATGTTAACTGTCTGGATATTCTGCTCAACAGTAACATTGTCGGGGATGTAGATAAAAATACCGTCCTGGGCCATAGCTGTGTTTAAAGCCGTGAGCCCGTCAGTTTTATCGTCGGCATACTTGCCATAATGTGCATTTACCAGCTCGGGATATTTACTAAAGGCGGCCGCCAGGCTACCGATAATCATTCCGTTGGGATGCACCTGCAACAGGTTTTTCCGGTCGGCATACCAGCCATTGAGTTGCGACACCAACAAGGTTTCGAAATGGGGAACATCGCACTTAAATATTTTTTCGATATCAATATCTGCCGACGGCAGTTCCGGCAAAGCCTGGTACTCGTGGTTTAAAGCCCGCGACAGATCAGTGCCGCGCCATTTTTCGAGTGCCGCATGCGGAAACCCTGTTCTGCTGAATAACTCAAAGGCTTCAGCGCGTTTTTGTTCCACAAAAGCGGTATCGTTACGGCCGATTTCGCGCCGCCTGGCAACGAAAACACCTTCGAGGTAAGCTTTGAGGTTGTATGTTGTTTCAACTATTCCTGCTTCCATAATGTTGTACTGTTTTAGCTGGGTGTTCAGGACTCGCTGCGGATCCATTCATACCCTTTTTCTTCGAGCAGCAAGGCAAGTTCTTTGCCTCCTGATTTTACAATGCGGCCATCGAAAAGCACATGCACCACATCGGGAACAATGTACTCGAGCAGTCGCTGGTAATGGGTGATAACAACGGTTGAATTGTCGGGGCGGCGAAGCTTGTTTACACCGGTTGCCACTATACGCAGGGCATCAATATCGAGGCCCGAATCAGTTTCGTCGAGTATGGCCAGCGAAGGCTCAAGCATGGCCATCTGGAAAATTTCATTCTTTTTCTTCTCACCACCCGAAAACCCTTCGTTTACCGAACGGCTGGCCAGTTTATCCTGTAATTCGAGCAGTTGTTTTTTCTCTTCCATTTTAGCCAGGAACTCGGGCGCAGGAACCGGGTCGAGGCCTTTGTACTTGCGTTGCTCATTGATGGCTGTGCGCAGGAAATTGGTAATGGAAACGCCCGGAATTTCGACCGGGTACTGAAATCCCAGGAACAAACCTTCGCAGGCGCGCTCTTCGGCCGAAAGTTCCAGAATATCCCTTCCTTTAAATATTATTTCTCCTTCGGTAACATCGTAGCCGTCGCGGCCCGATATCACATAAGCCAGCGTGCTCTTGCCCGTGCCATTAGGACCCATTATGGCATGTACTTCCCCGGGGTTAACTTCGAGGTTTATCCCTTTTAATATTTCCTTTCCCTTGATGGAAACATGCAGATTTCTGATACTTAACATGAGTGGTATAATGTGCTAATTTGTT